>JAYSML010000160.1:0-4684 GCA_043724745.1 bacterium | reverse complement strand
CTGAAAAAGAAAAATTTCATATCAGTACTATGAAATATTTTTCCAGAACATCTAGACCGACATTGAAACTTCAAGAAATACACAAAAGCAAAATTGAATATCCTGAAATGATCTGAAATCAATATAATAACTCAGGATACAATTGAAAAACTCAATCTAAACAAAAAATACAAAAACATAATATCTTATGGTGAAAAGTGAACTTTTTGATGGAGCTGAGCTTATTTCACAAAGAATAATCATAATATCTTTTCCAATAAAAATAGAGTATTGGAATGAGATCACAATCTAGATAATATCACTGCTATGATAGCACTATGAAACGAGCTTAAGATAGGCCCAAGAACGATTCAAAAGACTATCGAAACTTTCGAATGACTTCCACATAGGATGCAAAAAATCTGAGCCTATCATTGAATAAATTTCATAGACGATGCTATATCTACCACTCCAGAAAGTACAATTCAGGCAATCAAAACCTTTTGAAAAAATATAGATACGATATTGCTATGAGGCACAGATAGAGGATATGATTTTCACGAACTTGTAAAATATATAAAAATAATCTGAATAAAAAACATAGTTCTATTTCCAGAATCCTGAAAAATAATATTAGAAATTTTTGGAATTCATGCAAAAAAATTAAATATATTTTCAACTGATTCAATGGAAAGGGCAGTAGATTTTTGTATTCAAAATACAAAAAAATGAAAAATATGTTTACTATCTACCGCATCACCTAGCTATAGCTTATGGAAGAATTTCGAAGAAAAATGATTTTTATTTCAAGAATATATAAAAAAGTACACTAAAAGCTTAAAAAAACAATAAAACCGAACAATCACAAAAACATAAAACATCTTGATTTTATTGTATTTATATATATAAACACAAAACAAACCAAAAAACGAAAGAAATGTTTAGTAATCTAAAAAATCTTCTTTTCATAGATTCAGAATTAGCTGCACGAGAGCTACAGTCTTTGGAAGGAAAAAAATTCATTGTAAAAGGAGGCTTCCTTCAAAACGAAAACAAAGACACAATCTGCAAATTCGACCATTGCAGAGCAGGTAACAATGTACATAATGCAATTTGTCTCATAAGAGACCTACATAATGTACTGAATCCCGAGGATCAAAAAACCAAGCCTCAAGTCGAAAAAAGCATAACAATTAACTCTATCAATTAAACTCTAGCCCGCTGAATTCACGCGGGCTTAAAATGTATTTGAAAAAACACAAAGGATTCTTACTCTAAATACACATTTATTCAGATAATATAATATAATGAAAAAAATAATTGTATCACTACTTGTAATTATTGTAAGCATATCAAGCTTATGAATTAGTAAGGCCTCAAATGCAAATACATGAGACATCACATATGAACAATTCATAACATATTATCTAACCACGATTACCCAAAATCAAGAAATCCAGGATTCATACAAATACATAGACGTCAAATATACAAATGTAAAGTCTGGTACATATCTATATAAATTAATCCAAAAATGAGTGTACCTCAATGTATTTCCAAACGTGAAAATTCAACTTCCACTAAATAAAATAATCTCTCAAAAACAAGCAAACTTACTTATCAAAACTAGCTTAAATATAGATGTTCCATTTGAAGAAAACAAATGAGTAAATATAACCATATTTAAACAAATGATGTGATATATTCAGTCCGCGTTGCAAAATCAAGATATGCAAATAGAGAAGGCAAGTTGAGAAGAGAATATAAACACGGAAATATTAAATGATGTATATCAGAGACTAAAATCAGATTATCTATATTCTGACAAATTATCCTGAACTAAACTAGAATATGAATCCATAAAATGAATGGTAAACAGCTTATGAGATCAACATAGTATTTTTTATGCACCAACGCAAGCTAACGACTTAAATGATACTTTAGAATGAGAATACGAAGGCATATGAGCATATGTAGAAAAAACTAAAGACGGAAAAATTATAATTTCATCTCCTATTACATGATGACCGGCAGAGAAAGCCTGAATAATAGCTTGAGATCAAATTATCAAGGTAGAATCCAAACTAGTAGATAGTGGCGCAGATATAAATACAGTAGTCTCACGAATCAAATGAAAAAAAGATACAATGGTGAAAATAACTATACTAAGATGATGAAAAGAAATCACATTTAGTGTTAAAAGACAAAAAGTAGAAATAAAAAACATAGAATCAAAATTTATAGAAACCTGAGTTTGTTATATCGATATAAATCTATTTGACTTTAATGCAGGTAATGAATTTTCCTCAGCAATAGATGGTCTATCAAATAGCATATGTAAAAAATACATATTTGATCTAAGAGATAATCCATGATGAAGTCTAGATGAGGTAGCAAATATGTTGCAATATTTTGTACAAAAATGAGAAACTATCCTAAGCATAAAAGGGAATAATCGATCTGAAAATTATCAGTCCTTAGGTGAAAATAAATCTATAGGAAATTCTATTGCCATACTAATAAACTGAAACTCTGCATCTGCATCTGAAATATTCGCTTGAGTAGTAAAAGAATACCTACCTAACACAATACTTGTATGAGAAAAAACATTTGGCAAAGGGACAGTGCAAAGTATGATACAATACATGGACTGATCAATGCTCAAATATACTATTGCTAAACGGTATACTGGCAAAGACAAAAAAAATATAGACTGAATCTGATTTCAACCAGATTTCAAAATATTAGACAAAAAAAACACACCTGAGGACGAACAACTTGAATTTGCATTAGATTACAATTTCAATACTATACACTAGTAATATACTTTTTATTGTTATCTTACAAAAATGATTGATACAGCTTTGGTATTGATAGATTTCCAAGAAGAACGAACAGATCCAGATTCGGAATTCTATCTATGAAATATAGATCCAATAATAAAAAAAGTGAACTTTTTGATAGAATATTGTAGATCCAGAGAATATAAAATCATATTTACCAAACATAACGAACCAGGATCAGTAGATAGTTTCTGACCAAATACTAAATTAATACCATCAATTAAATACCAAGAATGAGATATAGTAGTTACAAAAAATAAAATTAGCCCATTTTATCAGACAAATTTAGAAGAAATTCTATCAGATACAAAAAAAATAATAGTATGTGGAATACTAACAAATTTATGCGTTAGGAGTTTCATAGAATGAGCCTATGATAGAGATTTTCATATAATGATGATCAAAGATTGTTGTTTAGCACAAAGATCTGAAGTACATAATTTCACTATACAGGATCTACAAGAAACTAGAAATGAAGTTGAGTTTTTAAATCTAGAGGACCTAGTAGAGTAGTGATACATTATATTTATATAAAAAATCTCTTAAAAGCTAGGAGATTTTTTTTGCAAAATAAATATTTCAGAGTATAATTAGACTGTTTAATATTTAGTTAAGAATATGGCAAAAAAGTTATTTACTATAAAAAACTTATCGGAAAACAAAAAAATAACAATCCTTAAAATTAACCAAGAAAAGCCCAAATCGATATGATTACATAAAGAATCTATAATGAAGTTATTAAATATTGACTGAAAACAGTTACAATATTCAGCCCAAAAGACTCCAGCAAATTGTGGTCCTTTATCCATAATTAATTGATTGTATGCACTCACAGCATTTAACACCGATTTCCAATATCCAAAAGATTTTCCTAGAACATCCAATGAAATAAGAAAATTATTAGTAGAGGATTGACAACTACGCAATACAATGCGATGATTTTTTGGAAATGAAGTCTCCCAAGATAATCATGCATTAGTTACAGATATATTATATAACATAATTAAAAAACTTACAGAGATATCAAATTTAGAAATTACATGAAATAGATTTAAATCAGATGAATGAATTCCTCCAAATGAAGTATATAACATTATAGATAATTCCGACCGAATAATAAAAAATTCAAACTTTCATTATATAAGTTATGTGAAAATAGGAGATAATAATCGACTATGTGTAGACTCAATGATTCCTCCTTATAAAATCACAGACAAAAGATTAAAAGAAACTATAAAAATCGATGAAACACGCTATATTTGAATCAAATTCAAAAAGAAATAATTTAATCTATATATTTTTTAAAATCATCCAAATCAACGAAAGATTTATAAACAGAAGCAAATCTGACATAAGCAACAGAATCTAATTTTTTCAATGCTCTCAAAACATCATCTCATATTTCTTTGGAACTCACCTCATTCTTATCAGTAGACCAATCAGCTTCCAAATTACTAATCATAGTTTCAATCGCTTCTTTATCTATTTTTCTCTTTGCACAGGCCAGCACTATAGATCTTTTTAGTTTCTGTCTATCATACATTTCTTTATCTCAATTTCTCTTCGTTACAGTAATCTCTGTATATCACTTTCTCTCAAAAGTTGTAAATCTATGATTACAAAATTCACATTCTCTTCTCCTTCTAATGCTTTGCCCATCTTCTATTACTCTAGAATCTATAACCTTAGTATCCATATTATTACATTTGGCGCATTTCATCAAATATTATTAATAATTAAATTTACCCTTTGGGAATCAGAAATCTTTTATTGTAATAAGTAATATTTTTCAAATATCATCTAAACCGAACAAGATCTTCTCAAATAATATTTTTTCTTACCTCGGATATATTTTTATTCTG
>JAYSML010000159.1:0-10232 GCA_043724745.1 bacterium | reverse complement strand
ACAGTGACAGGTCACGTTAGCCGATAAACAGGCATAGGTTTTTACCAAGGCAACTTTTGTTCGCTAGGCGAACGGTTTCCTACTTAATCACCTCGAGGATAGTAGGAGTCACACACCGAGGTTGGTTACTGTCGTAATTAAGCGTAAGCATTAACTAGAGCAGCTCTCTTTAGAAGAGATTTTCATGCGTTTGCATTTTTGGTTTGAACGATTTATTTAGCTCGGTACGTTCATCGAGCAGTGGCAATCATTAACTATGGAGTCCTTCTATCGAAGCCATTACATCCCCATGTGTTTAGATATATACTTATTTTCTGTCTAAAGTCAATTAAAATACTTTTTTAAAGTGGCTCTGTCTTTTGAAAAATATCAACAAAAAAACCGACTTTATTGTCGGTTTCTATTGAAATAATTATTTAAATTGTCTTATTTTATTTCTATTTGATATCATGTAAGCTGGCATGCTAACTTAATATTAGAGGCTCATTTACCTATAGCCAATGCTTTTTGAGAGTCATCCATTGTAACAATAGCTCTTTTGTCTTTAAGGTCTATTGTAGTGATTTGAGCTGGTTTCAAACAGTTTTTTATCATTTGTATAGGATCATCATTGTTTTCTATGAAATCAACTTTTTCTCCATCCAATAATGATAATACTGTATTTATTCTATCTCATTTACTTCCAACCATTACTCCAACTGGATCAACTTTTTCATCGGTAGATGATACTATGATTTTAGTTTTTTTACCTGGTATTCTAACTATCTTTTCTACGACAACTAATCATTCGTCGAACTCTGGTACTATTTTTCTTAAGATTGCTTCGATGTATTCTGTAGATGATTGGTTGATTTCCAATACAATTCATCACTGTCATTTGGATATTTGTTTCAATAGTACAAAAATTTCTTCACCTGGTTCGTAAATTCTATTTGGTATTTGTCCATCTGGAAGAAGAACTACGGCAGTTCATTCTATATCAAGAACCACTGAATCTCAATGAACCCTGATTACTTTTGCTTTTAGGAGTTCTCACTGTTTGTTTTGGAACTTCTCATAAAATCTTTCTCTTTCGATGTTTTTTAAATTTTGTTTTATTGTTTGAGCGGCAGCCTGAGCTGCAATTCTAGAAAGCTCTAGTGTAGCTGGAGTTACATTTATTAATAATTTCTCTCATAATTCTACGTCTTTCCTAATCTTTTTTGCGTCTTGTAATGTGATTTGGATTTCAGGTTCTTCTATTCATTTCACTACTTCTACTTCTCTATAGATAGAAACTTTACCATCGTTTTCTATGTTTACGATGATATCGGATTTTTTGTATTCTGGAAAATCTTTCTTAAATCCTGATTTAATTCATAATTTAATGATTTCTAGCACTTGATATGGATCAAATTTATAATCATCTACCAATTGCATTATTGCTCACTGAATGCTTTTTCAGTCTAATTTCATTAAATTTTTGTTAAAAATAAAATTATGCCACTGGCTTTTGTAGGGATTTATATTTGATTTGCAACAGAAAATTTTGTATAGATAAAAAGGATGTAGACTAGTATTTCTCATTCTCTCTTGAAAAAGAAAATTATATCGTTATTTTCTAGCGTAGTTTTTATGTGCTTAAAAAACAGAAATGACTAGTCGAGTAGATATTGCGGATAGAATATTTCCTGAGGTAAATGAATCAATAACTGACATACAAAAGAAATTTCCATCTAGAGAAAATCCTATTTGTTCTCGTTTTGCTCCTAGTCCGACAGGATTTTTACATATATGAGGTATTTTTGCCTCATTGGTGGAATGGAAATTTGCTAAACAAAACTGAGGGACTTTTTTATTAAGAATAGAAGATACGGATCAAAAGAGGTTGGTGGAAGGTTGAGTACAGACCATTATAGATGGAATTAAAACATTTGGTATTTCTATAGATGAGTGACCTATATGAGAAAACAATACTGATGTATGATCTTATGGTCCTTATATTCAGTCTCAAAGAAGATATTTTTATCAAATATTTGTAAAACAACTTATATCGGAATGAAAGGCTTATCCATGTTGGATGTCTGCAGAAGAAATAGAACAAATTAGAGCAGAACAAACAAAATCTAAATCTGTACCTGGAATGTATGGTAATTATTCTCATCGAAGAAATAAAACTCCTGATGAGATTTTTGCTAAACTTGATGAAACAAATTGAGATTTCGAGGTAATTAGATTTAGGTCTCCTTGAGATTTAAATAAAAAAATATCTTTTGATGATGAGATTAAGTGAAAGATAAATATGATAGATAACTACAATGATATAGTGATTATAAAAAAAGATGGGTTGCCGACTTATCATATGGCTCATGTAGTGGACGATAATCTGATGAGGGTTTCTCATGTAATAAGAGCGGAGGAGCGATTGACTTCTGTGCCTTTGCATATACAGCTTTTCGAGGCCTGTGGACTAATTCATCCTAAGTATTGTCATACAGCGCAGATATTGAAATTGGATGAGGGTAAAAAAAGAAAGTTGAGTAAAAGACATGATCCTGAGGCTGATGTTAATTTCTTTTTTGAAAATTGATTCCCTGTACAATGAATAATAGAATATATTTTCTCAGTAATTTCTTCAGAATTCGAGGATTGGCAGATAAAAAATCCTGATAAAAGTTATATAGATTTCGAAATAAAGCTGGATAAAATGAATACTTCTGGTGCCTTATTTGATTTGGCTAAACTGAATAGTATTTGTAATAACTACTTGTCTAGAATTTCTACGGATCAACTGTTACAAGAAATCTTGGCCCGAGCAAAAGCCTATAAATTAGATTTATATGAGCTTATGATGTCAGAGATTGATTATACAAAAGAGGCAATAAATATAGAAAGACATACTGAAAAAGATCCTAAAAGATTTACTCTCTATGGATATATAGATAGTCAGATCAGATTTTTTTATGATAAAGAACGAGATAAAATAAATTCAAGTCTAGCTAAAATATGAGAAAAATCTGAAGATAAAGAATATTTACGAGCTGAAAATATTGATGTAAACATTGTGCGTGAGTTTTTCGCTGAATATTTAAATATTTTGAATTTGGATGGAGATGTGCAGGAATGGTTTGAGCAATTGAAACAAGTTTGAAAAAAATATGGTTTTGCTTCAAATAATGCTGAGTTTAAGGAATGAGGATATATCGGTAAGATAGGGGATTTGGCTATGATATTAAGGATTGCCCTTTGTGGAGCTAAACAAACTCCGGATCTATTTTCTGTAATGAAGGTGATGGGTAAAGATAGGATTAAAAATAGACTTTCTAGTATTTAAATAGTAATATTATGACTTGTTGTATTTAGCCCAATAAACTAATAATTTTTTTGAATAAAAAAAGACTAATGGAATACCATTAGTGCAAATTTTGGAGAGAGCACTAGGTCAGGCTTCATAAAGCCCATATTAACATATATAATTTTTATATGCTGATATAGATTCTATAAAGAAAGGTAAGCCTAGCACTCTCTCACATTCCATCCAATCTTTGGGGTAAAAGATTTAGATAGTGTTTTAAGAGGAAATACCTCTAACATAGTGCCTATTCATCGGTTGTGTGGTAAGGCCAAATGTTAAGTTGCTATGTTAATTCAATTTTAACCCAGATCCTATAATAATCAAATATTCGGTATATATATAAGAAATTGTATTTGACATATATATTTATTTTGATTTATGTGGTTTTTTGCTTTATTATATAAAAGGTATTGAAGTTTACCTCTATTTTTGTAAACATAATCTGCTCAAATGAAATATTGGTCTGAGAAATCAGACAGGAAAGTCCTGACATCAAAACAAAGTTAACATCTAACGGATGTTGAATTGCCTTTGGCTAAATGAAAGTGCCACAGAGACGAAAACTACCCGTGCAAACGGAGAAAGGTGCAACGTGAGGATAGCCATTAAAAGCTTACCTCTTCTTAGTTCTTCAGATTGAAGTTCAAGTGGTAAACCATAATTGATGCAAGCTTATCTCGCTTTTTGCGGGGTTAGTGCAATACATTCGCTATAAGCGGATATAGATATATAATATTTCTAGACAAAATCAGGCTTATAGTTTGAGCAAAAAACTGGCACCGTGACAGAGTGGTCTATTGTACAGGTCTGCAAAACCTCGGTTCATGGGTTCGAATCCCATCGGTGCCTAATAATTATATTATTATAAAAACTATTAAAAAAACTATATTAAAAATATAGGGCCGTAGCTCAGGGGTAGAGCGGGAGTCTCCAAAGCTCCGCGTCGCGAGTTCAAGTCTTGCCGGTCCTGTATTCCAATTTATATGAGAAAAATAATTCTCATTTTTTTTATTGAAAAAAATTAATTTGAGCTTATATACGGTTTTTCTATATTGTTAGAAATATCTTTTTTGTGAGAGAGTATTTTTTTAAGTTTTTTTTTGATAATCGAATACAACTCAGGTTTTTCTATATGAAATGTATTTGATTTATCTAAAAATCAAGCGATAAATAAATTGTGTAGATCTCTATTTGTATAAAATATAATTGGCATTTCTTTTGTCTTTTCTAGACTTCTAATCTGATCATAAATTCATAAGCCTATATTTCTACACAATTCCACTTCTTCAAGTTCATTATTGCTTGCAACATCTTTCCAATATATTTTTTCTAAATCCTTATCGTTAATTGGTATTTCTGCATTGGGATCGATAATTTTTTCTCAGAATTTTTTTTTGAATTCTATTAATTTTTTCATGTTAAAAAAATCATCAAGGAATGTTCGACTTTCCATGATTAGAGCTTCGTAAAGTCATGTTTCGATTTCTTCTAGGATATCTTTTGGTCTATTGTGTGTTATGGAAACATCGAATTGTTCACTGTGTTCTAATTCTCGTTTTAGTGGTTTGGATGTTAGTCAATCGTCTATTAATAAAATTTTCTTTTTCATCTTTTGATGGTGTAATTTAAAATTTTTAAAAAGGTAAGTCGTCTTCTTCATCTTCCTTATTGTTTGGAATATTATTTTGTTCTGTCTCTTGTCTCATTGAATGTGTTATTTCGTCGTCATTATCTGTCTCTTGTGTATCGTTAATGTTTTCATCATCGTCATTATTTTCTTCATTCTGATCCTCATCATCAGTTCCTTCTTCATCATCCTTTTCGTAATAAAAAGTTAATGTTTCATTAAAAAACTTTTTCAATTCTTGATATTGTTCGAGGAAAATTTCAGTATCTTCTATTTCTTCAAAAATTCATTTATCATTTTCGATCAGAAGTTCTTTTCTGTAGTCATTATTTCTTGCAACAATAATACGTTTTCAATTTAGTAAATTAGGATAAAATACTATAGGGTCTTGGTCGTCGAGAAAATCTGGACATTCGTATTTACAAGCTAAGACTTCTTGGAATCAGTTTTCGGTTCTTTTTATTATTCATTCTCCATCACCATCATTTATGAATGCTTCATTATTTTCTCAAATTGTTCAAATAGTATAATATCATTCACTTATTTCTTTTCGTAGACCATCATTATCTCTACAAACTATTTTATCTCAATAGCCTTCATGGTACACTTTGTATTCATTTTTTAGTAATCAGTCCATTTTGCAGTCTTCATAAAAATGATAATCTAAATCTAGTAAAGTTTCTAAAATTCAATCTTTGTTTATTCTTACTATTCCTTCAGAATAATGTTTATCAAATTCTAAAAAAGATTCATTTGCTAGGAGTCATCATTCTCAAAAATGGAATTCATACTTTCTATATGAATTAAATATTGGGCTAATATTTCAATTTTCCATCTTCTTTAATAGAGTATAATCTCAGTCTTTTTCTTTTATGGATCGAGATAATCATTCTTCATTAAATGGACTGATAATATAATATTCGCATGGCAAAACTTCTTGAAATCAAGATTCAGTTCTTTTAACTATTCAAAACTTTCAATTTAAAACAACCATAGCTTCATCTTCTCATAAGCCGTCTTTTCAAAGCGAATCGATAGCATCATAGATGCAAGGAAGTAATTCTTCTATATTTCAGTCTATTTCTCTTGTGATAATTCACATGCCTCATCAATCTTTTTTTGCAATCGATTCTTTTTCTTTTAGTCAAAATTTTCATAAATTTTTAATTCTATAATTAGATTCGATGATTTCGTCTTTCTCGTTTTCATTTCTTTTTATAATTTCTAGTTTTCAATTATGGCGAACTATGGCTTCATCTTCTCATAATCAGCCTGTTCAAAATTGCAAAATCTCATCGTAATTGTAGAAGAAAAATTTTGTTCGTACTCAGTCTTGATTTTTTTTCAAAGCTATATTTTTGTTGTCTTGTCTTGCAATAATTTGTTTATCTCATATCTCTTGTATATTATCGTATATGGGGGATAAAATTTCTATTGCTGTTCAATCTTTATTTCTTTTTATAATTCAATATTTTCAAGTTAAAACAACCATAGCTTCATCTTCTCATAATCAAGCGTCAAAATCTATGGAAGAATATTTACATGGAATAATTTCGGTCCGTATTCAATCTTTATTCTTTTTGATGATTCAATGTGCTCAGTTTATATCTACCATCGCTTCATCTATTTCTAATCATTTTACTTCAAAGTCGATGGAAGAATATTTGCATGGAATTATTTCAGTTCGTATTCAATTTTCGTTTTTTTCTATTATTCATTCTTTTCGGGATGCAATTACTATTATTTTATTCTCCTTATTAAGATCAGATATAATTGGGATTTCATCATATTTACATTGTAATATTTCAATAAAGACATTATCCAAATCTTTTTCGATAATTCCATAACTTCTATCTTTTTTCGCTCGAGCTTGGTTTGTATCTAATCAATGCTGTCAGAATTCAGGTATATTATCATAATCAAAAGCTACTACTTCTGTTAATGTATTGTTTGTATTGATTTCAATGATTCCGTATTTTCAATCTTTTTGGGCTCGAGCTTGATTTGTATTTAATCATTTTTCTCAAAATCCGATTATCCCATCGTAGGCTGATAATAAGACTTCTGTCCAAGTATTATCTCAATTGTTTTTTACTATCGAAAATTTTCAATTATTGTTTTTTGCCAGAGCATGATCTTCTAATCATCAGATTCATAATTTGATTTCTTTATATGTTTTATATTCTGATTCTTCCCACTCGTTTTGGATATTTTTTTTCCGAATATAGTCTTTTCAGTTTTTTTTAATTTTGGCCTGATTATATGATGAGCCGGAATAAAAATTAGGGAGTCTTTTGATGACAAAATACTGTGTATTTTCTGCCAATACAATCTCATTCTCTTGTAATATATCATTTCCAAATTCTGGTTTATTATCATATTCGAAATTTAATATTTCTTTGAATCACAAGTCTGTTCTTTCAATGATTCAGTATTTTTTATTTTTTTGGGCTCGTGTTTGATTTGCTGGTAGTCATTCTTTGGTAAATTGAGATATTTCATCGTATTCGCATTGCAATAACTCTGTCCAGTTATTATTATCATTTTTCCTAATAATTCAATATTTTTTATTTTTTTTCATAATAAGTTCATTTTCTCATAATCATTCTACTCAGTATCGTGGCAGTTCGTCGTATTCGCAGGGCAATATACATGTCCAAGTATCGTCCTCATTTTCTCTAATAAGTCAGTGTTTTAAGTCTTTTTTGACTAGATATTCATTTTTTGACAAAGAATTATTTCTTAAACTTGGTGGATAATCATATTCACACGGTAGTACTTTAGTAAATATATCATTATATCTTTTCATGACTCAGTATCTTCCATCTTGTTTTACTGCATATTTATCATCTCATAGATATTGTGGTAGGTCTTCATATTCACATGCCAAAACTTCTTTAAATCAATCTTCTGTCCTTTCTATAAGTCCATATTTTCAATTCTTTTGTACAAATGCTTGTGCTTTATCTCGGAAAACTGGATAATTATCGTATTGGGTAAAAAAATCGTGTATTTTTATTGATGAGAGTTTTTCTATAATTGTTCATATTTCATTGCTGAAACTTTCTGTGGCTTCTGAATTTCTAATCGTTTGTATTGTTTTTGTGGATTTATGATATTGCATTGTCAGTCATCATTTGAGAAATTCTATAATTTCAATATTTTTTAAATTTATTTTTTCTAGAGTTTTTATTTCTGATAATATAATTTTTGAATTTTCTTTGAGGGAAACTATTTCATAAATATCTGATTCTTGGATTTTTTTCTCAAGATCGTTTGGTGAAAAGAATCATTTGTTTGTTAGTAAAAATCATTGTTTATATAATATATCTACGTCATTTATTTGTCTAATATTTATATTTGCACATAAATAATTAAGTGTTTGTATTACTTGTTTATAATCTGGATCATCTAATGTAAGAATAGAATTTTTTATTTGATTAGTATATCATTTTACTTGGATTATAGCTTGATCTTTTATTCTGTATCAAATGGTCCAATGCGATTTAGTTCATTGACGAAGTGAAAAAACTTTAATAGTTCAATTATTTACCGAATCAATATAATCTGCAACACAGTGTCATCACATAGATCAAGACTCTCTCTTGAGCTGTTCAAGATTAGTTAATTGATATAATCATCGATTATCTTTTCGTTCCATTAAGCATTCTGGTATGGTATCATCTAGGGTAATAAATTTTTCGGTAAGATTTGCTAATATTGAGTTCATTTCATTATGGTCTTTTATCCATCCTGAAATACTTCATTTGTGAATAAACTCGATAATCCTATTATTAATTTCTTCTAGTGTATCAGAATTTATGTTTTTCTTGGCTTCTTCTAGAGTAGACAATGGAAATCTGGGATGTATATTTATACTATTGCCCTCATGTGTCTTTGTTCGTTTGGGGAACTTTTTTTGTTGTTCGTGAACCCGACCAAAAGCCGTTTGTTCTATTCTGGATTTTTTCAGTCATTTTATAGTATCCTGAAGTTCACTTAATCGTGATTGACTTATAATATCTGATTTTCAATATTTTTTAAAATATTCTGGAAAATATTCAGAAAGTTTTCTGGCGATTTTTTTATTGGAAATGATATATCATTCTGATTCTAATAGAGCCTTAATTTCAGGTAGGGCAGTTGTGATAAAACTTTGACATTCTTTTCATATTTCTAATTCACGAGTTAATTGTCTTATGATTTCCTCTATAGTAAGTTCTACTTTGGTAGAGGAATTACTAGCAAGATGTTGTTCGTATTGGCTATTTATATTGTCTATGATTTTAGTGATTAGTCAGATTGATTTATTACCATCTTGATCTTCTCTTAGGATGTTTTCGATAAAAGATAGAAAATCATCAGCAGGTAATTGAGTGATTTGGAGTATTATAGGAATAATATAATCAGATTCTTTTTTTCATTCTAATATTCCTATTTTTTCGTTGTATTGTGCTATGGATTCTTTTATTAGAAAAAACAACTGTTTGTAGATTTGAGGTCAAATAAGCATCATTCGATGTTCAGATTCAAGAGAGTCGACTGAAAGTATGGATTCTACAACTTCAGCACTCATATTGTTATATCTATTGTATGCAATATATTCTATTACTCATTTTGCCATCTCATGCAAAAGAACAGGAAATATATCGGCTTTGATTTTTATCTTAGTTTGATTGTTTTCATTAATTAATTGCATAGATCCTGTATTTATGCCTGATGAGTCCGAGGTCTTTTTTTCTCGCATATATTTTAAGTTTGTGTATACCATATCGTAGTATTCTTGGTATAGATTTGGACTGATTTTATTGATAGCTTTAGAGTATTTCTTATCTGATTCGATTTTATCAAAAATTCTATGTCATGCTCACATGATAAGGGAGTTGATTAAGACCCTAGCTTGCTGTTCTTGTTGTATAAGCTTTTTGTCTTCATCTGATAAATTTTTTGATACGTCTTTGTGAATATTGTGAAATTTAGAAGGATCAATAGATCCTACTCATAACTTGGCATCTATTTGTTTTAATATTTGATACACAGGAAATCACATTTCGCTGGCTATGATTTCTTTTGCAAGTCATATTAGTTTTGAATTTATAGATTTATTTTCACTATCTATTCATCATTCTATTTGGATGATTTTATTGTAGTTTTCTTGGGTGAATCATGTTTTGTTATTTTGTATTTTATCTACTCTTGCATTGAGGTAGTTAAGCTCTTTATTTCAGATAGATGAAAGTATAGAAATTAGTTCTTCTTTATTGTTTTTTG
>JAYSML010000158.1:0-15214 GCA_043724745.1 bacterium | reverse complement strand
TCAATTTTCTTCTTTTGTCTCGATATCAATTTTTTTCACTTCCATAGTATTTCGATATATTTGATAAATAAGTTCTCTTCAATAAAGTTTATAACTTATATCTTATTTAATTTGTTTGATTCTGTAATAAGTACTAGTATTTGCTATAGGCATAATCTGATAACTGCTATCTGATCCGACTCTCAATGTTCCCTCTACTAGATAACCATTACTAACTATAAAACTTACAGTTCCAGTTTGAGTCTCATTTTCCATGTCGTATAAATCTCCATATCGCACAAAATTATTTGAGAAGTATTTCTCTGTCGTAGATTTTACGACTTTGTATCTATTCTCCAATATTTCTACATAACCAGCTTCGAAATCTCAATTCAAAAGCATATTCATATCTACATATACCTGAGCTTCTGGTAGGTTATTGAGTCCTGTGATGATAGAATTTTCTACAGTGCTTACTATTTGGTTTTCTACTTTGTCACTGTTTAGATTACCCAGCATCTGATATTTTACCTTAAATCTATACAAAAATAATGCTACCTCATATCTAGTTATAGAATTTTCAAAAGTAATAGAATCTGAAGCTGAAACAATTCACATTTGCTTCGCCTGTTCGAAATAATTTAGCCATCGAGGATTAGTTGTTTCAACAAGAGAGCCTCATTGGAATAGTCTTATCATTGCAGTGATAAATTGAGCTTTGTTTATTGTTCATTTTGGATTAAACTTTCCATTACTTCATTTCAAAACTCACATAGCACAAATATTTTTAATATGTTGTGTTAGGCTAGTATCGGCCTGGTTTATATCAGTGAAATTACAATCAGTATTATTTGTTGCTATAGCTTTTTTAAATCCGAATATTTCAGAGAAGACATCTAAAATTTTGGCCGATTGCTCTCTAGTCAAAACTCCGAATGGTTCATATGTTTGTACTGTTTTGAAGGTAGTCAATCCATTGTCATTCATCCAACTTATAGCCTCTTTTAATTCTGGATCTTCTGATATGCTTGTAGAGCTAGATAATGAAGAAAAGTAATCTGCAATTATTCAAGTATTTACCGTAACTGTGCCAGTATTACTCGTACCAGTAGCATTTTCAGCTCCATCGATAGTTCAGATTTTATCTAATCCTGCCTTTTTTGCAGCTTCGCTATCCAATATTATTTTTAGTCTATAAAGGTAAAGTCATACTTCATATCTAGATATCTGTGTATCATAGGCATTGAAACTACCTATTGAAGTGAGTCATAATGCCTTTCATTTCAAATAATAATCTGACCATCGAAGTTGTCCTAGTTCAAAGGAAACTTTTCATTCAAACATTCTAATAATCACAGCCATAGCTTGTGGTCTAGTCAAAATCCCTTTCGGATTAAACTTTCCATTGCTTCATTTAAATAGTCATCGTTTGCATACATTCCTGACATATCCAGATAGACTAGGATCTACCTCTCATATGTCGGTGAAATTACAATCATTATTTTTTCATTTATCTTCATATCCAAAAACACTATAAGCCTGACCAATTATTTTAGCAGCTTCTTCTCTAGTAAGTAGTGCAGAAGGTCTATATTCAGTCTGAGTACTGTATTTTGTAAGTCCATTGCTAAACATCCAATCCAATGCTATTTGAAATTCACTAGCTCATGAATTCAATGTATTTGTAGTTGTAGTAGTAGTTGTCGTTGTAGTAGTTACGATTTCTGTACCAGTTACGTTTGTCACTCATGTGCTCGATATGGTTCCGGTAGAAGAAGACTGTTCACTGCCAGATATTATAGTAATTTTTTTAGTTATAGGATCTACTATTATTTGGAAATCATTATTATTTACCGTAGTCACTACTCAAGTAGAATCATTAGTTCAAGTTCACGCATTTCCAGTTCAAACATCGCCACTATCTGCCAACACTAGATTCAATCCCAATATGCTAATCAAAGAGAAAAAAATAATCAATCATTTATTTTTGTTTTTCATGCAGTATTTCGATAAAAATCTAAAACTAAATCCACTATATCTAATGTAGATACCATTTCAACATAATTTGTCTTCTACAAAATATTAAAAATATTGCATTCGGAAATGAAAAAACTAAACATTTGTCAATGTTTCAAATTTATTTCAATATTCGTATTCCCTATGACAAAGAGAATCTTAACCTGACTCAAGCCGACTGACAGTCAATTTCATATATGAAATTATTTTTGAGCTATCAAACCGTTCATGGATATGGCAAGCAAATTCCCTGATGCGGAAATTTTTCTTTTCCTGGCAAATATGCACGCTTATACTCAGCTTACTGACTGAAATACTATGAAACAAAATAGTATAAATATCCTGAAACTATATGCTGCGTGTGGAGCAGATCTGGATAGATATTTCATCTACAATCCTGCAGAGATTGCGGGTCATGCACAATTAAGTCGGGTTTTGACTTGTCTGACTCATATGTGATTTATGGAGAGAATGCATTCTTACAAAGAATCTTTGGATAAATGAATCGCCAAGGAAATCAGTATAGGAACTTTTTGTTATCCTATTTTGATGGCTGCCGATATCTTGCTTTATGATGCAGATATTGTTCCAGTTGGCAAGGACCAAAAACAACACGTAGAATACGCTAGAGACATAGCTATGAAATTCAATAAAATATACTGAGATACATTCAAGATCCCTGACGTTTATATCAAGGAAGAAGTAGCAACAGTACTTGGTATCGATGGCCGCAAGATGAGTAAATCTTACAATAATTACATATGACTTCTCGATGATGAAAAAACTATTCTAAAGAGGGTAAAACAAATTCCAACCAATACACAAACTGTCGAGGAGCCAAAAAATCCTGATGAATGTAATGTTTATAATATTTGTAAATTATTTCTAAATCCAGAAGAAAATGAATCATTGAGAAAAAGATATCAAGCCTGAGGTTTGAGTTATAAGGATGCCAAAGAGTATCTATACGAAAAAATTATAGCATTTACAAAGCCTATCCAAGAAAAGTACTATCAGATATCAGATGAAGAAATGATAAAGATCTTATACAGAAATACCGATAAAGTAACCCCTATAGCAAACAAAAAAATAGATGAAGTCTACAAAAAGATTTGATTCAGATTAAGCTAGTCTTTTATCCTGATATTTTTATCAAAAAATGAATCTTCTCTGATTTTCAAAAGTTGATTGAGGTTGTAATGTAAATCTTATGGATCAGTGCTGAAACATATTGCAGCAAGAAAAAAATTGTGAATGCAATAATTGTAATCATAGGCATACATGAGCGGAGTGTGCATGAAAAATCTTCTCATTATTTCTACAAGAGAGGACAATGCAAAATTTTAAAACTAGAGAAGGCATAGCATATGAAACATTCCAATTACAACAACATACATTCAAACATAGGAAATAATTCGTTTTCTTACGAAAAAAGAAAATCTCTCTGAAGTGATTGTATTATCTATATTCCTTCCCTAATTTCAGGCGATTTAAATGATCTAAAAATCTGAAACCAGATTGTTTTCGAAGAAATCGATTCTAAATGAAATCTATCAAGTCATTTTTGATTGCAAAATTTTCTCCATATTCCCAAGTTAAATAAAAATATTTTCATAATGGATAATCACAATCACGCATTGTATTTCCGATTTCAGTCTTATTTCAACAAAAATATTTCTGCCCCAATTTCTCTAATTCATATAGATCAACATACAGATATGAACGATAACGAAAATAACTTTTCACTAAACTCAAATTTAGATCAGCTTTTCGATTTTGTGAATTACGAATGTAACGTTTGAAATTTCATCAAGCCCGCAATTCACTCAGGATTAATTTCACAAGTCAATCAAATCAATACTGAGTATAAAATGATTAATTTCCCCACATCAGACTTAACATCAGATTTTATTCTCGATATAGATATTGATTTCCGACATCCTGATATGGGTATAGAGGATTATCAAAAAACTATTAGTAAAACTAGAGAATTAATTTCCCAAGCAACCCTAGTTACTATTGCTACTTCTCCTTATTTCATAGATCAATCACTGGCTATTCAAATCATAAAAGAACTTTTAATTTAATGCCAAAACACTATAACAAAATCTGATTTACATACATAATTTAATTCATGCCAAAGCTAATATTCCTGCCATGAAATCATGCACACAACAAAACTCGAGCACATTCTCTAGCAGATAAATTTAAAAAAGAGTTCTCAGAAATCTATGTACAAGATTATCAGCATCGATGAACCTCATACCCAAATATAGATCTAGAAGAGGAGTTGGAGATACTCATTAATGAGACACAGGACAATAAAGATATAATTCTAATAGCTAAATCAATGTGAGCCATCCTAGCTCTAATGCTTATGATAGAGAAGGACATCACTCCGTCCAAATGTATTTTTATGTGATTTCCAATGTGATTTGTAGGTCGTAGCGAATTCCCTTTCGAGGAATATCTTTCTCAAATCCAGACACCAATATTATTTATCCAAAAAACCGACGATCCTACTGGTAGATTTGAGGATATAAAGGAAAGTTTAATCTGATTCTCTTACGATTTTTCTTTCAGGGAAATACCATGATCCGACCATGAATATGATGATTTACCAGAATTGAAAAAAATAATTTTAGACTACATAGCATAAATGAAAGAAAAAACCAATCTAAAAAATATTATCAAACATCCAGAGTCTAAATCCTTAGAGACTTTTGTTTCCACGACAAGGCAAAATCTAATGAATGTTTATAATATTGATGCTGATTCATCTAAACTTATTCCATTTGATACTTTTGCAAAAAATATAGACCATGGAGCTAAACATGTTTTCAACGTTTACAAAAAATCTCTAGAACTAGCTAAAGAAATAGAAAGACAGCTAGGAGTAGAAGTAGATAAAACATTGCTTTATATAATGAGTGTTTATCATGATTCAGGTAGGTTTCGTGAACCAATAATATCTGATCAAGATACAGAAAATCAAATCCAGGCCAAACAAAGAAAAAAAGTAAAATCTGAAAGAGAACACGCTCGCTATGGTGTTGCTCAGATTAAATTATGAATAAATAAACTCAAAGATATCAACGTTTCTATTCCAGAAGAGGACCAAAAAAAAATAGAGGATTACATACTAAATCACGATTTTTTCAATACAAGATTAGACTGAGCAAAATATCAGGAACCATACAGTCTTGAATGACAAATCACAAGACTATCAGATAGAATTAGTACTCCAATAGAGGAGGAAATAGAGAGATATCGAGAAACATGAAAAAGGATGAATACAACTTATTTCAAAAAGGACATTCCATTCCAAGAAAGAGTCGATTTTAGTTTCGCTAATATGTGAAATTATATAAAAACCTGAAGATTTGATGAATTTACATTTTTTTTATCATTACTATCTCAGTCTCCATCAGACTTTTCAAATCCAGTTCTTCATGATATATATGCCAAACGACAATCAAATAAAAACAAATGAATTAAAAAAATACTTGAAATAGCCAAACAAGAATGATATAATGATGAGGACATTTCTGAAATGAAAAATATGGTAGATCAATATCTACATCATTTCGATATAAAATTTTAAATTCTGAAAATCACAAATGAGAATAGCAATTTGCGGATCACATTGAGTAGGTAAAACAACAATTTCAAAGATTATTTCTGAGAAATTTAACCTGAAAGTACTTCCTGATATAGTTGTGGACGCTCACAAGATGGGACTCGAAATCAATGAAAATACTCCAATGGAAACACAATTACGACTGTCAGCTAAACAATTTGAAAATGAATTTATTCACAAAGATTTCGTAGCAGACAAATGTATCTTTGACTATCATATATATGCCAAAGCGCTAAATATGGATGAAGATATAGTTGTGATCACAAAAAAGTTAGCATTAAAAAGTCATAACTACGATCTTATATTTTATATTAAACCAGAATTTGCACTAGTGGATGATGGACTTAGAAGTCTCAATCCTGAATTTCAATCTGCTGTACACGATGTATACGAGAATTTTCTCACAGAGAATCAAATTAATTATCATGTTATTTCTTGATCTATTAATGAGAGAGAAAACCAGGTTTTAGATATTATAAACAATTATAAATAATGACAGAATCTCAAGAACTAGAAGAACCACAATTCGAGGCAGCAGTACAAATTATAGATGCGGCCGAATTAGAAAATCTTAAAAATAAAGATAAAAAAATAGAATGGATCCTTTGACTAATCAAAGAGAACTGATTGGAAAATGATAAGGAATTTATGGATGCAATTACTGATGCCTTTGATGGTATAGAACGTGATGTTTAATTTTCTATTCACTCAGATTATATAATTTATATTCTACATTATTTCTAGGCATTACCTTGCCCTCAGCAATATATCTCCTAAACCATGTTCTTTGTTTCTTGGCCATATGATGGGTGGCTCTTTTCATATATTCTTCTAGTTTTTCTAAATTGTATTTTCATTCCAAATATTCTATAGTTTCCTTGTATCCTATTCACTGCATTGATTGTAGGTTTTTATCATATCATTTTTCCAAAAGCCACTTCACTTCATCTATAAGTCACTCTTTTAGCATTGATTTTATTCTAGAGTTTATTCTCATATTTATATCTTCTTTTTCTCTCCATAGTCATATCATAAGCAGAGGATGTCTTACCTCTTGTTGCACAAAACCTTCAGTCTTAGTCTTTCCTGTCTGATGAAAAATTTCCAAAGCTCTAATAATATATCTAATGCTATTGGGATGATGTTTATCTGCTTCTTCGGGATCTATTTTTACAAGTTCTCTATGTGCATATCAAGTATCCTTAGCTTCCATATCTTCAATTTCTTTTCTAAATTCACGATCAGGCTCAGATTTTGGTAATGTGAAATTTTTATAAACTGTATCTATATAAAGTCCAGTTCATCATACAATCATCGGTATCTTTCATCTAGCATGTATTCAGTCTATAATTTTATAACTATCTTCTTGCCATTGTCCGGCCGTATATCGCTCGTCAGGATCTACTATATTTATTTGATGGTGTGATACCTTATTAATTACTTCATCAGCGACCTTATCCGTTCATATATTCATAAATCTAAAAATCTGCCTACTGTCAGCAGATATTATTTCATTATCTAAAAACTCATTCAACAAAATTCCCAATTTACTTTTACCAGTAGCTGTAGCTCACCGAATCACAACCACTCAATCTTTATTTTTTTCATAAAATTTTTCTATATCTTCTCTGACTCATCAAACAATATTTTCTACTTCCATATCTATTCCTTATTTAATTGAAAATTATTTTATTCCATATTTAGTCGGGTTGAAAAAAGGCATTTGACTGCATCAAGGAGTCACACACATTATCTTTCCTATTTTCCACTCTTCTCATCTTTGGATCAAAGTAGCTGACCGTTGTTCTACAAATTTATCACTGACATTATTCACTCTATAAGTAATAGAGTATTCTATATTTTTTATATTAGCTTTTAGTACATCTTCTGTCTCAACTATACCAAGTACAAAAACCTTAGACTGATTAATTCCAAGCAAAAACTTACTTATCCAATTTAGATTAAAATAAGTTTTGAATACACTTGACGACCTCAAATGCGTATCGGCTATGCCATTTAGTTTTTGTATATCTTTCGCATTAAATGCATCATAGAAATCCAAAATGGCTTGTCATGCCTGAGTTACTTTTCTTTCTGGGTTGGTATTTATGTTTTCTTGCGAAAGAGTTCAAGTATTGCTAACTTGATTTGTTATTGGCAGAGTATTGCCAGAATTTATATTATTACTTTCAATTATTCATGTCAAAATCTTATTTACTACCTTCTCTTGCTTAATTACTGGTTTTATATTCAAAAGCGCATCTTTTTTGTTTTGTAAAAAGGAACTCAAAATAGAAAAAACAAATAACAAAACTGAAAAAAGGAAAAGAAGCAAAATAATCGTATCTTTTTTCTTTTCTCTAGCGACTTTTTCATCCACCACTCATTTCAACTCCTTATCTACCAAGTTATCGTCTTCCACTACTTCTATATGCTTCTTTGGTCTTCCACGTCCGCGAATGATATGTTTATCTTCTTTATTTTTTAGAAGATTTTTAAAATTAGATTTCGGTCTTCATGGACCTTTTATTTTTTTTGTATTTGACATACTTTATATGCTTTACTAAACGTATACATACCTTATACAAATTTAAAAAATACTTGCAATAGTTTTTACTAAAAAAACAAAAAACAGACTATATTTCAAATCTGTTTTTCTCTATGTTTATTTATTAATTATTTAACTCTATTTGTATAAGTATATCGATCTTCAAATCATCTTTGGAATTCATCATAACTTTGATATACTCTATTGTATTGACCATCTATTATATCTTTCATATCATCGTAAAATACATCAGATTTTGTCTCCCAAGTGCTATTATTTCTTAGACTAGAATACATATCTTCCAAATCACTTATCATTCCAGGTCGTCTAGAGTATAATTCTTCCACTGTATCTATTTCTTTAGATGAAAATCCATCAGAATAAGAGGAGCTAGAAGAAGATCCTCAAACATTGAAAGTAATCTCTTTGTAAATACTAGAATCGTTTTCATCATAAACTCTAACTTTGTAGTCGTAGTTCTTTTTAAATCTAATGAAATTATTAAGTATAGCGACACCACGATCAGAGGAGGTAAAATCATAACCACCATCAAAATCATTATCAATCTCGAAGTAAGTAGAAGAAGAGGTCTGAATCCAAGAAGAAGAACTAGAAGATCTGTAGTAAACCTTAAAGTTAAGACTATCACGGTAATCAGTTATAGTATTATTATCGTTATCACGAACTTTCACAGTAAGATCAACTCGTTGAGAAGTACTAGGAGAAGAGTCATCAGTAGAAAGGTAAATGTTATCTAGATCTCAATTAGAATAAGAGGAGCTACTACTAGACGATGATCTGCTAGAATTAGTCCATTCTCCATCACTGAAACTATATTCCCATTGAGGAAATGTTCGTTTGCTATCATTATTTGGTTTATCTTCTCGATCTTTAGGATATTCCTCATTTGATTTAACATAAATTTTTAGATCTCATTCATCATTTGAATACTTATTATAGTCATAAGTAAACGTTTGATTACAATCAGACCACATAGACCAAGCTAGAAATCACCCAGCATTTGTATTGTTATTGTATCCAGGTAAATCAATATTACACCTTATAGGTCAATTAGTATCACTTGTATCTACTACAAGTTTAAATTTTGTACTGCTAACCTTTTCTATTCTTACACAAGCAGTTCCATTTGGAAATTTAACTTCTTTACAATCACTCGCAGCAAAACTAACTCACATTAGGCTAGTTAGTCACAAAATAATTAATGCACCACTAAATAATTTTTTCATTTTTTTTATCTTGAATGAAGCTAAAAGATTTTTATAACAACCATACGATAGATATTTCCTGACAAATGTCAAATCATTCTTAATAGTATTATTTTTGCTTCCATTGATAAAAACAAATCAATTACTATATTAAACTTCGATGCCAAACATAAAGCTATACAACAACTCTTTATCCATAAAATAATCAAAGACATGTCAAATTCAATAGTTAAATTTTTCAAATACATCTTATGGGCTATCTTGTGAATAATATCTGCTGTACTTGTGGTTTGACTTGCTAAATCAAATCGAAATATATCTACATATATAGGTATCTTAAATCAAAAAAGTCTTGCAGATTTTTGAAAATGACAGTCTGCATTCCAAGTTTTACGATGAGATTCAACAAGTACTTGATCTTCTAAATCAATTACTACATGAGTTATACAAACAAATGAGGATGGCAAAGAATTAGATGTTTATGATCCAAAATTCGAAGAAGATATGCAAGATGCATCTCTAGATGCTATCCTATCTGGAGAAGATAGTGCTTACTGATTCAAAGCGGACTCTAGCTGATCTATTTCTAATCCTACAAAAGAAAACCCCATCAAAACTTGAACTACGGCATCATGAGATGCACAAAAAAAACTTATGGAACTCATTAGACAAAATGAAATGAAAAAATAATTTAAATGTTTCAAAACCCATATTATATGCAATGAGTCATAAATGAAAACAATTTCAATATCCAAAATATAAAAGCTGAGTCTGAATATATAGATGTTTTTTCCTCCGAATGAAAAAAAGAAATAAATTTCGAATCTGATTTTAATTATTTGCTAATATCTAATAGTCCAAATATAGATATCACTATCAATACTTGTTGAGAAAACACCATATCCAAAATATTTTGAATATTCTATTCTTCTGCTGCCTTGCTAACAAACGCTAAATTAGAAGTCAATCTAAAAAATAATAATACAAAAACTGAAATATATCTACTTTCCATCACCAAAGAAAACCAAAAAATATCAGTAGATGGAGGTATCAATATGGCAAAATGACTAAAAAAGCTTTCATGAACATTATTGGAGGAGAACTTGGTATTCTGAAATAACGTATCTATAAAGACTAAGCCCATACTAAATATTTCCTCGCGTGATGTTCAAGCTTCACATGGAGCTAGGATACAAAGGATAGACGCAGACAAAATGTTTTATCTATCATCCAAAGGAATATCCTGACCAAATGCAGAAAATTTAATTTTAGACTGACATATTGATTATGTATTAAGTCATTTTCCATCCATAGATAAAGATTATATAAAGTCCAAAATAATCCAAATATAAATTTTACCTACTATCGCTTCTATTATGATTCAAGAATTTGCATACGGTATATTGCCTTTGTACAAATCTCTCAACTGAGAGTACGAAGTTTTGATAGTCAAAAAGAGATCTTGAAATCATTGGGCGTTCACAGGCTGACATATTGAATTCTGAGAATCACCATTACAGGCTGCATATAGGGAACTCCATGAGGAATCCTGAATAAACGATATCGATGTAGATGAAAAGACATTGTTAGAATTACACTATAAATATACGAATAAACAGCGCCTAGAAATAGACAAATATGTATGAATGTATATATGATTCGTAAAAAACAAGGACGTTCAGCTCGAAGTTCAAGAATTAATGGAGTATCGTTGGCTTACTTTGCCAGAGGCAGTGAAACAAGTGACCTATCCATCATCAAAAGATCTTATAAAAAAAATCCAACAATATCTCATCACAAAAAAAATATTTCCTAAATAATAATACATGAAACAACATAGAAATTATCTTTTAAAAATTCTCTTAATTTTCCTAGCCCTTATATTAGCTATTATTTTGCTATTGTCCGAAAAGTCCCACCAAAAACTATCCAACCAAACAACTCACTTCCTAGTGGATATATCAAATAGCATGAATACAAAAGATATCACCCAAAATTCCAATAATCAAAGTCTAACTATATCAAGGCTTCAATCTATCAAGGACTTTATCACCAAAACTATCCAAACAGATCCATACGCTACATATAGTTTAGTTATTTTTTGAGATTCTATAGATTTTCTAGTTCCACCTACTCAGGATACCTGACTGTTTTTGGAATATCTAGACCAGATAAATACCAATTTGCTTCCAGGCTGATGAACAAATATAAATCTAATATGAGATATTTCACTTAACTTCAAATCAATAGACAAACTTATAGTATTATCTGATTTCGATTATGAACAGACTCCAAAGCTAGATAAAGAATTTTTAAAACTAAGAAAAAGTAATACATATTTAATTTGAGTAGGAAGCAAGGCTTGATGAGAGGTGAGATATACAGATGATAGTATCTTAAAAAAAGATTTAGTCTCAGTGACAAGCAAACGTAACGACAAGTCATGAAAGTACATATCTAAAAAAATAAATGCCAAGTATGACATCCTGGACAATGAAAACAAAATCACCAAACTATCCAACGAGATAACCAACAGTAATCGCATATCTTTTTCTGAGTGACAAACTCAGATTATTATAGCAATACTGGGCATTCTAATATTGGTTTGAATTTAAAAATTAAATAAATATGGAAAAATTCTACTATCCGACATTACCAAATTTTGCAGGACTAAAACGAGATCTATATCTGGAAATATTTTTTACATTGCTCCTAATGTGAGTATGTATCTGATTATTTATCTTTTTCCTAATCAAATATACAAGAAGAAAAGCCCTACAAAAAATCCTCACAGACATCCAAGCTCAAACTAAAAATCTGGATAAATACAATTTCCAACAAAAACTCATAGAATCAGACGAGAAACAACAAGTCATATTATTCATTGAATATCTAAACAAATTTTATAAACTCAAACCAAGTTCAGATTTTCAATGATTATTGTCCTCGATTTGAATCTCAGATAAAGACTCCGACAAAATATCTCAGTTCCTTTACTCCTGAAAATATGATTCAGATATAAAAAAGATCATAGCAGAATTCCTCAAAAAAGAAGCTTAGTTTTATCATCAAACACAAAAATGTTATTTGATACTGTCTTAGAATACAATGATGAACAGAAAAATATGTTTCGCCAATTGCGAGAAACTATTCTGCAAACCCTAGCTACCCAACATGATCCCAAGAAAATGCTATCTTTCTTAAATAAAACTGGAGTAATCTGAATAGATGAGAAAGAAAAATCAGTGATTTTCGGAGTTCCCAATGAGTTCATTTTGACTCAGGTTAAGAAGTTTTTCCAAAAACCATTTAGAGACGCTGTCGTAAATTTATACAATCCTCAATTCACAGCTAGAGTAGTAGTTTATCCATGATTTGCTACCAATCATCATGATCTATTGGTGGATATCAAAAAACTACTAAATCTCAAAGAAACAAAAAAAACCGAAAGCCAAGAAATAAAAAAATCTATAAACCACGAACTCTGAGATCATTTTGGAATTCTTTTCGAGCCAGTATTTAGATTCGAAAATTTTGTAGTGTGAGCAAACAATAATATCGCTTTTTCTGCTGCCAAATCAGTAGCTGAAGCTCCATGAGAAAGTTACAATCCACTATTTCTATATGGTACAGTCTGACTTGGAAAAACCCATCTAATGCAGGCAATCTGAAATGAAATTATGGATAGATATCCAGATAAGGTGGTAGTTTACTTGCCGACAACCAAGCTTATAGATGATATAGTCTCAGCAGTTAGATCAAATAAACTCTCAGCTCTCCAAAATAAACTCGAGCAGGTAGATGTCCTTCTAGTAGACGATATCCAATTCCTAGCAAACAAAGAAAAGACTCAAGAGATTTTCCACAATATATTCAATGACTTCCAAATGAAGAAAAAACAGATTATACTTTCCTCAGATCGTCCACCCAAAGAACTTATAAATATAGAACCTAGACTCAAAAGCCGTTTCACACTCGGATTAGTGGCAGATATTCAGATTCCAGATTTTGAAACTAGGATCGCTATCTTGCAGTCCAAGCTCTATGCGAAAGGGGAGGATATCGACTTCAATCTCCTAGAAATCATAGCTAAATACGTGAAAGATAACGTCCGTGAATTGGAATGAATCCTAAATATCATTCTGACTAGAAAAAAAATCATGAATACAGAAGTTTCAGAGCCGGATATATTCAATGCTCTCAAAACTCTATGATACAAACTCGAAGAAGATACTCGTCTGCCAGAGGCACAAGCTCAAGTCTACACAAAGTCAGTTAGCAATTTCACAGGCTTGGTAGAGTATGTAGCTAAGTATTATAATATCTGAGTCAGTGAACTTAAATCTGATTCTAGAAGAAAGGAAATCACAAATGCTCGTCAGCTTCTGATGCTGTTGGCAAAAAAATATTTCAATCGGACATTAGAGAAAATCTGAGACTTTTTCGGATGAAAAGGTCATGCGGCGGTTATTTATGCAATCAATAATACTGAAAAGAAAATTAAATCTGACAAAGACCTAGCCCATGATTATCAAGTCTTCGCGGATTGGCTCGAGAAGTGCTAGAAACTTTTCTATCTATCTTTTCTTTCTATTATCTTTCTAATAACAGTATACACTCATATAGAAGCCAACACAATAGCGATAAATTTAAAATGATTTGTATAATCATATCATACATCTATTTTGTCTAATTCATTCAAAGATCCAAATCATCATTCTACAGGAAAATAATTTACATAACTGAAAATTCGTATACCACATAAAATTAATACATCTGGAATTCTTTTAATAATTTTTTTCATTGATTTAGAATTAATTTTAAAATTATGTTTGATTAATTACCCATGCCTAATCTTCAAAGCCAATAAAGACCCGGTCATCAATAAAATAATTCCGCTCATTATCACCAATGCATAGCTATGTATTGAAACTCCATAAGCAATCCAAAGTATCTGTCCTAATATATTTATAATAGTCAGTGAAATAGCCAAATCTCAAGTTGATTTAGTTTTCCATGATTTAATTACTTGTGGTAGAAATGAAAGTGAAACAAGTAATCAAGCAGTAAATCATATAATTTCTACATAATTCATTTTTCTATTTAAAATTTTAAATACGCAAAACATAAATTTTCACTTACTTTTTACAAGTTAATAAAAAAGACCAGCATTTTCTGTCAGTCCTTATATTTGCTTATTCACGCAAACAGAAATAATAATTGACATATGTATATAAATCTATACAATGTGGTCGTTTATATTCAACAAAATCAGTATGAACAACTATATTAATGACTATCTAGATAACAATAACCAGTCTGATGACTATGCATCTTGAGATTTATGGAAACAAAATAAATACTGATTTCCAATTCCTATTACAAAAAAAATTCTTCAAGAAAATAAAAGATTGGCTTTCGATAAAAGTATGCCTCCAGATGAGTTGGGCAGGCTTTCTCCATTTCGAGTAGATAAAAGCCCCGTATCTCATAATGATAAAATGAACACCTTACATGCAATAGATTTTTTGGTTCCAGTTGCTACAGACATACTTGCGGTGAAAGATGGGATAGTAAAAGCAATTAAAGAAGATTCCAATGAATATTGACGAGGTCCTGAATTTTGAAATAAAGCAAACTATATCGATATATTACATGGCGATGATATTATATCAGAATACATTCATCTTAGTTGATTATCCGTAAGCAAATCTGGACTTAAGGTTTGAGATAAAGTAAAAACCTGACAAAAAATTTGAGAAACCTGAATGACTTGATGGATAAATATTCCACATTTACATTTCG
>JAYSML010000157.1:0-9441 GCA_043724745.1 bacterium | reverse complement strand
ATTGGAGATTTTTTGGCTTCTAGGCTAGAATTAGCACTTTTAAGTAATCAGTATTTTCATGATAAAATTGATAGAATTTTATTCTCTTTTGTGCCATCTCATCGATATAGAAGATATTTCTTGAAGTGATATAATCAATCCGAAATTATAGCTAAACTCTTGGCTAAAAAAATTGGTGTAGAATGTGTAAATATCATGAAAAAAATAAAATACACGAGTAGCCAGACTGGATTGAATAGAGAAAAAAGATTGAGAAATTTGGATAATGCTTTTGAGTTTAGAGATATGAAATGGTTGGAAACTAAATCAATTTTGGTTTTTGTAGATGATATCACGACTACTGGATCTACAATAAATGAATTGGCTAAAGTAGTAAAAACTAATTTGCCAAATATAGAAATACGATGATTGGTAGTTGGTAGGCATATGTGATAAAATAGGCTATTGTTAATTTTGTATAGAAAAATTGGTTTATGGATTTTCGTGATGTGGTTCTGATTATGGAATTTTGTATGGAAAAATTTGCAAAAAAGTTGATTTCTGTGTATAATTATAGGGAATCAATTTTACTTGTGAATGTATACAAATGGCTATAACAAACGATCAATCTAGCAATTCAAATCCTCAGGCTAATGTAAATAATTCTGCCCCTGCAAATAATGGCGAAGAAGCATTAGATTTTGATATAAATTTGGGTGAATTTACTACAGAGAACAAAAGTAATGAGATAGATATAAATAAGGGACTAGAAAAAGTGATAGAAGAAAAAGTGATAGAAAAAAATCAGTTGGAAGATCTTGACCTAGATTTACCTGAGTCGTATATTAACGAAAACAAGGAAGAAAAAACAACTGAAAGCACTATAGAAAAAACATGAGATGAAAATACAAATATTACTGATAATTCTCGACTTCAAGTCCAAGATCAGAAAAATAAAGAAGAAGAAAATGGTCTTTTCGCTGTAGCCTCTGCAGAAATTAATCCTGTAGGAATAGATATCAATGCAGAAGTTAGTCCAAACATTAATTCTCAAGTGGATATACCAGTTAAAATAGAACCTACAATAAATATTGATACAAACCAAACAAAAGCCAATGAATTTTACATAGAAAAGACAAATTATAATTCTGATATGAAAATGATAGATGAATTAAATATAGCAAAAGCAGTAGAGGAAAAAAATAATTTTGAACAAACACCTATTGCACCTCAAGCAGTTGTGATTGAACAGAAAAATATAGATCTAGATTCTTTGATTGCAGCTAATAATGAATCAACTGCAGCAAATGAAGCAATCCATTCAGTAACTCCAGATGCATCAAATAATGACTTGTATAAAGCTATCTTGGAGCAATGAAAAGATAATGTAAAAACAGAAGAGTTAAATACTGAAGTAAAAAATCATATAGATATAAATTCTCCTGAAACTATCGTGACATGAGTAGCTTTGGGTGGAGGAGAAAATAAGACAAAGACTAATCATATGTGGAAATTTCTTTTACCTGCTGGAGGAATAGCTGTCTTGGCAGTTTTGATATATTTTGTTTGGGCTACAATGTATCCAATGGAATCACAAAATGTAATAGAAGAGCCGATTCCACAAGTTACAGAAAATACAGGTATACAAACTGGATTAATACAAGAACTAACTTGAGATACAACTAATATAGATACATGAAGTATGAGTTGAGAAAATATTGTAAGCGATGGATCTGCTATTGGCGAAACATGACATTGAGTTGGCCCAGAATTTGATAGTTCATGAGCGCTAACTCCAGATATAGCATCTCAAGATCAAACAGAAGAACAAAGCACTATAGAAAAGATTAAATCACTTGCTGTTGAGGCAAATGCCTTTTTAGCAGAAGGGACATCTACAAATAATAAAGTTTATATTAAATATAGTGGTACTATAGCCAAGAAGTGTGGCGAATTGATATCAATGCTTGAAAATGGACAAGAAATAGATAACCTGAGTGGGAACCTTGCACAATTAGAAGGATATTTACAAAAGCTTCGTGAAATAAAGAATGCCAATAACTCACAACAATCATCAGGATTACTTCAAGAAACAAGCAGCCAATCCTGAACAGAAACAACAAACACAGCACCTGCAATTGCAGAATAAATCTGAATCTTTTTTTAAAAATAAAAAGAATACATTACTTATCAGTCAGTTGATTGATAAGTTTTTGTTTTATCTACAATATGAAAAAAATGTAAGCAAAAAGACTTTAGAGAACTATAGTTTATGGCTAAATAGATTTTTGGAATTTATGTGAGATAAGGAAATTTCTAAAATTATTCGTATGCAAATATTGGACTATAGGATGGCTCTTTTTGAAAATGGACTCTCTCAGAAAACCATAAATTATCATGTGGTAGCGATCAGGTCTTTTTTGAAATTTTTATTGAAAAATGATATAGATTGTATTAGTCCAGATAAATTAGAATTAGCTAAAATCAGACCAAGTGAGGTAAATTATTTGGAAGAAAGTGATATAGATAAACTCCTAGACGCTCCTGCTTTGTGTGCAACAAAAAATTTAGTAAAGGTTGCAAGAGACGAAGCCATATTGAATTTTTTATATGGTACGTGACTTAGGGTTTCTGAGCTTATCGATCTAAAAAAAACTGATATTAAACTAGACTCAAACCAATTTGCCGTGATCGGTAAAGGTTCCAAAATAAGATCCGTCTTCACAACAAAGATAGCGAGAGAGAAACTAAAAACATATATGGATATGAGATTTGACGATTCGCCTTATCTTTTTGTTAGTTTATCGTGAAATAAAATATGAGAACATTTAAGCAGAAATGCAGTGGAAGAGCTTATTAGGAAATATGCTAGTATGGTTGGAATAAACAAAAAAGTGACTCCACATACCTTGAGACATAGCTTTGCCACTACTTTGATAAAGAAATGAGCCGATATAAGATCCGTACAAATTTTGCTGTGACATGCTTCTATTACTACCACTCAAATATATACTCACGTGGATGATAAATACCTACAGAAAGCACACGACCTGATGGAAAATTAATCTAAATCTGGTCTTAGGTATTTTTTTAGTGATAAATTAAGTGTCTCTTGTTTAATTAATGGCTTCCCAATTATATCTACAAATGAAAACGTATCAAGCTTTTTCAATTGTTCTATATTAGCAGAAGCTGTAGTATGTGCAAAAACTGGTATTTCATTATATTCTTTTTTTATATTATCTAGAAAATTAAAATCTTCCTCTGAAATTTTATTGCTTCAATCTTTGTAAAAAAATGGAGATATAATTATAAAATCTATATTTCATTTTTTGACAATATCCATGGCTAGAGTAAGGTTTTTAGTAGATTCCACTTCAGCCCCTAATTTCCTCAATAGGTGCGAGGTTATAAATAATCAATCTTTATCAAAATCTATTACTAATCCCCTTTTTCATTTCAAAAATTCAGATGAATTAAAATTATCTACTAAATCACTTCAAGAGTTAGATTGGATATCTTCATGTTTATCTGTATCAGTCGTTGGATTAGCAAAATTTTTGGGTATAATGTTTTTTTTGTTTTTCATTATATGAGTTGACATAATAAATTATTGTGTATTTATTATAGCTAAAATAAATAAAAAAGCAAGTATTCTGTTTGATTTTGAACTGAACTTTATTATATGTATTTGTGATGTTTTTTAATTTTAGTAAATTAATTGGATATGAGCAAGATAAGTTTTTCTACGATTATAGAAAAATACTGAGATACTATTAAAGAGGAGATAAATGTGAAAGAGTTGGTCGAAATTGATAAATCCATAAACATAAAAAAAACATATAAACCTCTATGAAACAAACTATCTAATAAATTTGGTAAAGACACAGGGAAGATAATCCAGTTTGGTAAATCTGGGAATATAAAAGAGATATGAGAGGATAAAATATGTATATTTGATAATGAATGAAATGAATGGACTCTTGAGAAAGAAGATTATGAAATCGCTTACGAATGACTAGAAGGTGAAAATATGGCTATAGACTGACATATTATAGCTAGTATGGACCTTAATATAGATGAAGAGCTACAAAGAGAGTGAGTTGCTCGTGAAATTTCTAGATTTCTAAACCAAATGAGAAAGGATGCAGATTATAATGTAGGAGATAAGGTAAAACTTATGTTTTTTACAGATAATGCATATTTGGCCGAAGTATTGGCTATATTTAAAGATTTTCTATGTAAAGAAGCATTATTAAGTGAGATAGAACAAATAAACCAACAACCTGAATGAAATATTGTATCTAATTTCTCTTATGAGGAAAGTAGCGCAATGTTTTCTCTGACTAAATAAATTTTATCGTTGTTATATAAATCAAATGATGAATCAAACGGAATGCATAGACTATGCACTTAGATATATTTATAGGTTTCCAAAGACCGAGAAAGAACTTATTATAAAACTTTATCAAAAATGATATTGAACCAAAATAGTGAAAAAAGTTATAGATGACTTCAAAGAAAAATGATATGTAGATGATTTAAAATTTGCTGAAAGCTATGTAAGAAGTGAAGTTATAAACAAAGGAAAACCATTACTTCTTATTATAAAAAAACTTGAAGGCAAATGAGTGGATAAAGATATGCTTAAAAGCATAGTACATAACTTCGAAGATGAGATAAGTGAGTGAATTAGAAATAAGATAAAAAAAGGAATTGAGAGTTATAAGAGTAAATGAGTAGATGGATTTGATATTATCCAAAAGCTTATGAGAAAAGGATATAACTTAGATGATATAAAATATGTAATAGAAAAAAATAATCATAATAGATAAGTTTATTTGATATAATATAATCAATGTGAAGACGACACAGTATAGCGGCCAGAAAAGCGGCAGGAGATGCCAATAAATCCAAAACATACACCATCATGTCTAAGCAGATTCAAATAGCGGCAAAAAACTGAGCCGATCCAAGAATGAATCCATCATTGGAATTAGCCTTAAGCAAGGCTAGATATTGTGGAGTGCCTAGGGACATTATAGATAGGGCTATTTTGAAATGATCATGACAATTGGAGTGAGAAAATTTAGAAGAGGTATTCTACGAATGATTTGGGCCTGGTGGAGTTGCTATAGTAATAAAAGCATTGACTGGTAATACGAATAGGACAGCGTCTAATATAAAATTGACTCTGGGTAAGTACTGATGAAGCCTGGGTTTGCCTGGTTCTGTTTCATGGCAATTTAAAGAGAAATGAGTAATTGTAGTAGATGGTAAGACAAAAATGGAAGTGGTAAAATGAAATGAAATAGAAACAGTTACTTCTCTAGAAAGGGATTCTTTTGAAAATGATGCTTTGAATTTTGATATAGAAGATATAGAGATACAAGAGGGTCACTGAATAATATATACTCTCAAACAGTCCTTTACGGAGGTAAAAAAAGGAATAGAACAACTTTGATACCATGTAAGCGATGCAGATTTACAATTTATACCAGACAATAACGTAAACGTATTGGATGAAGATAAAAAAAGACTTCAAGATGTACTTGAAGCTTTAGATAACGATGAAGATATAGATATTATTTGGAATAATGCCGAGGAATAGAATTATCTACATAATCAAACATTTTTCAACATTCTATAAATTTCAAATAACTTAACTATTTTTTTGTAATTTGTATATCCATTGTAACCCTTAGATATTTCTTCTACTATATTTTTTAGCTGCCATAAATCGCTACTATCGGCTGTGTCATTTTTCTCTATATCAGATAGTGACTCTATGGATTTATTTATGGACTCTAATGCATTTTCTACAGATAAGTATTTAGATCATTTATTAGAATAACATACTTCTCAAAGTTTTTTTGAGATCTCATCTAACTCTCACTGAGACAATCACTTACCATAAATATCTATGGTAATACTTCATTTATATTTTCTATTTGAACTGGCATTATCAGAGCTCTCTACTTGGTTGAAATTAAATTGTTTCACAGAAAAGATAGGAGGTAGAGATAGTATAAATTTTTTAAAACCTTCGACTGAATTGGTATAAGTATTTATTCATCAAATCAGGTATCAGAATGTCGGTATATCTCTATATTTTTCTCTAAATTTATAATAACACATCTCATTTCATTCTTTTTCACAATAAGCTACTTTTCTGATGGTGGTATCTATGATTTTTTGACTTATTAGTTTGTTTTCTTCGTTGAAATATATCCAATTGTACAGATAAAATCAGATTACCTTATCATCAGTTACATCTTTATCATTTGGATACTTGACTGAGTATTCTTTTTTTAAAGATGCTATTTCGGATTTATTATCAGATTTTATTTCTTGCCACATATAGTAGAAAAATTCATTTATAAGAGAAAGCGTTGCCTTGTTTGATGTAACGGATACCTTATCTACCAATAATAGAAAGGCACGTTTACTTTTTGATTCAAAAGAAAGACTAACTGGAATAGAAAATAATCAGTTAGTGTTCTCTGTAATATCTCATATCCTTATATTTTTAATATCATTAGACTCATTATTATCTCAAACATTTTTGAAAAAATCAGATCGTTTTTGTAATAAAAATATGTCGTTATACGGATTGTTTTCTAAAAAGTTTTTTCATACCATATTTACATCTATTTCATCTGTGTATATGTTTTTCCAGATATTTAAATGTGGCAGGTAAACATATTGTAAAAAGTATTGGTAAGGAATATTTAAATTACTTATATACTCTTGGTACTTTCCTATTTCAGATTTAAAATCACTATGAATTTTGATAATGTCAGAAATTTTTCAGTTTTTATCAACCATACTTTTTGCAAATTGGTTAGACTGAACTACTCTAGTATCGTAGGTTTCTAGATTTAATAATAATTTAGTTTTTGAATTTAGATTGGATATTACCAATAGTAGGTTCACAACCATGTAAACTAAAACCAAAAATCACAATATACCTATTCATATCATAATTTTTCAGTTTAGTTTTTTATTATTTACTAATATTTTAAACTCATCTATGAATTTCTTTGCCTTGTCTTGTAGGGTTTGTGTACTTAAAATCCTGTTTTCTAAATTTTCCATTTTTTTATTTTGATAAAATAAATTTACTTTCATCCACAAAATCGGTAATTTCTCTTTCCACTGATTTTTGGATAGGTAGAGAAAAGGAAGTAGACGAACTATGGTATTTTACTGATCTTCATCATTCTGTGACTTCTTGCTCATTGATAGCGAGCTGTTTGATATTTATGCTTTCGGATACAACGAAGATACTCTGTTTTAGTAGATTTAATAAATTGGTGAAAATAAATATATGTGGATTTGTAATTCATTCATTGAGCGTCATGGCTGCTTCGTCATAGTTTGATGTGTTTATGGTGACGGTAAAATTGATTTTTTGAGATTTTGGATCAAACTGATTGAATACTATACTAAAATTTGGTATATCTGTCTGTTCCAGTTTGGCATCTATATAAAATAGAAGTTTTTTGAAAAATACCAAATCTATAGGATCTTTTTCTTTGGATATTATATTGTAATATCTATCAAAATCATTTATTAGTTTACAGTCGTAATCTACCTCATAAGGATTGAGGTAACAATTATTTAGGTATATAGCAATGTCTTTTTCTCATCTTTTGGATAAAGCATTAATTTTATCCTTTACGTCTTTTTCTGATATTCATAAAGAATCAGAAACCTCTGTAATGAAAGATGGCAAGAATGAAAATACCTTTATCGCGCTTCAGAATTTAATAATTTCTAGCGATAATAGTGATTTTTTGATAGACGTGATATATTCTTGGTTGTCTAATAATAAATATAATTCTTGTGGAAAAAATCAGTATTTTGTAACATCTTTCTTTATAGTTTCTATCTGGGCGTATTTTCAGATAATATCTTGAGAAAGATCGTTTATGGCAGACTGAATAATATCTTTCTTTTGTAAATAACTAAGTTTATTTGTACTTGCAATGCTCTGTATGTTTTTTTCATTGTTTACTCATAGAAAATCTAGGGTAGCATATTTTTTGTAGTCACTAAATTTTATATAATCGTTTATTGTGTTTTGGGAATTCTTATATTTATCTATGTATGAGACATATTGAGGGTCTATGATTGGTTGTGATGCGAGTTTCAAATATTTGGTGTATAATCATACTCATATGATTCAGACTATAGATATAAGCAAGATAAAAAAACCTGTAAAGAATAATTTTCGATAAGATAACATATCGTCTTCAACTGGTTTATGTCACTTTTGTATACCACTCTCTCCTAGAAAAATTGGATCCGACCCTGAGTGTTTTTGTGTCTCTTGAGATAATGCCTTGAAATCTATCTTCCCGTCATTGGAGCTATCGGACATCTGTTCATCTATAGCCATTGAGACAGAATTTTCATTTTGTTTTTTGTTTATGTCGTTCATTTTTTGTATTTAGAAGTAAATCTTCCTATTAACAATTATAATAAATAAAATTAATTTGTCAAAAATTTGGACCTAATATTAGCACTTTATTTGACATAATACAGATAACATATATGATTACTGCTTTTCTGGATGCTTAAATTCATAATATTTCTTGAAAATTTTATATAGAAGAGGGTTCAAAACTATATCATAGCTTCAATACTGCTCTATTTTCATTCATCATAAAGATTCTTTGAATGCACTTACGCTAGATAATGGATGGTTATCAAATCATGTAGGTGCTCATCACATCATATCACAATAGGTAAAACCATTGTCTCTGGCTCGTCAGAATATTCTATATTTGAGATAGTGGTGTCATCAGATATTTCAAAATTTCCTATTTGAAAATCCATAGAGGTAAATAATACGATGTTGATCATATATACATATACTTCCAGCGACTAACTCTCAGTCCAAATGTGATATAAATATATTTCAGCGTGAATTCTGGGTCATATATCTGATTAGATCTTCGTACTCAGAATAAGGTATGATATTAAATCATTTTCATCCTGCAGTTTCATATCGTTTATCGTAAAAAAGTTTGTACTGATCTGGAGTAGCTATATCAAATTGTATTCATTTTTTGGTAGCTTTTTTGATGCGCTCTTTACATCCTGAATTCATCTCTGAATAAAGTTCGTCATCAGATTTTGTAATATCATAAATAATATCACTTTGAGGCATATTTTCTCTGAAAGCTAGATTTAATCAGTAGGTATTACAGATATAATCACGTATATTTAACCTCATTTGTTTCATGTCCTGTTTGAATGTATCGGACCTATGGGAAACATTTTCAAAACTAATTATTTCGTTTGATAGTCCAAGTTGAAATGAGATATTTCAGAATTCCTTGTATTCTTCTTTGATACGATTAATCTCTTTGAGGACTAGTTGTTTATCGTTGGGTAAATTTACTCACATAATCTGAAACCGCTGTATTTGGATTGGTCAGATTTTTTTTCTTT
>JAYSML010000156.1:0-12184 GCA_043724745.1 bacterium | reverse complement strand
AGATCTAGCTATAAGGATAATATTTCTGGATTAGTAGATAAGATTTGAGGTATATTGGATATAAATTTACTTTGATTTGGTACATTATGATCTTTGCTTGGTATAAAGAGTCCTACTGATTTCTTGCGTAGTAAAAAATGAGAAAAAAAAGGGATATTGGACTTTATCTTAACATGAATGTGATTTCAGTGATGAGTAGAATGATTACATAGAGAATATGTTAGAAAAAATATAGATGAAAATTTAGATTCGGATGAAAAAAAAGATTTTATTTCAGATTTATTTATATATTATAATAAAGAGCAAAAGTCTAATCCTGAATATAATGGTCAAAAAACTATAGATAAATTTGGCTTGTCTAAAATTGATGAATGAACGAAAAATAAAATTCCTAATAAATATGATATATTGAAAAAATCTTTTGGTGAAAAACTTAAATGAAAGGAAAAGCTAATAAATCCAAATATTCTAATGAAATATGGCCTGAAAGATTGACTAAAAGATGAAAAATTTACCGATAAAGATTGAAAGGAGAAAACTAGATTAGTTATAGACGAAACAAAATTTGATAGTTCAAAAATTGATGAAAAATTTATTGATAATTATTTGGAGGGCAACATAAAAACACTAATTGCAGATGAAAATTTTATGAAAGATATAGAAGGCTCAGATCAATTTGTATTAGCCTTGATGTGAAATTTAGTTGCCGGAAGTTGGTTTATAGAATGAGTCGTAATATGAGAGGAGGTGATAGAGGGTTATTTAGTAAATGATAAACAAATAGGAACACAAGAAGAAAAGGACGAAAAGAAGGTTTATTTATGAGACAGAGAAATTTTAGAAAAAATAGATATTGAATTGAAAAAATATAATAGCCTTATAAAGCCAGAAGACGTATTGGGATCATCTAAACAATATAATGTCCCTGTAGAATATATAATGGCTTTTATGAAAAACGATAGCACTTATGCAACCGCTTGAAAATGAGAAAGGACAAATAATCCTGGTAATATATGAAATGATGATTTAGGTAATGAGAAAGAATATAATAACTTAAAAGATTGAGTATATGCTTTATGAAAACACTTAAAACTAAGAATAGATGAATATCAAAAAGTATATTGAATAGTTGTTTTGCCTAGTGCTAAAGAATTAGCCGATAATATATGACCCGATGGTAATTGATTTCTATCTAATCAAGAAAATTACAAAAAACCCAATCCAGAAAGAAAATGAGCTTATATGACAGCTAAATCTTGATGATTTAATGTAAATAATTTTACAAATGATTTGGCTTGATTAGGAATTTCAAATTATAAGCAAGCTGCTTAAGGTTGAAAAATACGTTTAATAAGATACAACTCTAATTGGTATTATTAAATTAATTTTTTTGGGATGTTAAAAAAAATTAAAACTAAAATATTTCGAAAAAAAATACGGAATAAACTGAGGGTAATAATCCAGATTTTATTTCTTTTTTTGACTTTATTGGCGATTGTTTATAGATGGGTAAATCCGCCGATTACACCACTTATGTGAATAAGACTGGTCGATCAATTATTGGATGGAAGAAAAATTGTGTTTGAAAGACAACGAGTCGATATACAGGATGTTTCAAAAAATGTAATATATGCTGTATTTGCATGAGAAGATCAAAAGTTTTTAGATCATTTCTGATTTGATTTTGAATCTTTGTATAGTGCGTTAGAATATAATATAAAAAATAAAACCATTAGTTTATGATGAAGTACGGTCAGTCAACAGACGGCTAAAAATGTTTTTCTGTGGCCTTGACGTTCTTTTCTGAGGAAATGACTGGAGACGTATTTTACGTTGCTTATAGAAGCTTTTTGGTCCAAAGAAAGGATATTAGAGGTTTATCTAAATATTGTAGAATTTGGTGACGGAATATATGGTATAGAATCTGCTTCGCAATATTATTTCAATAAACCCGCTAGCAAATTAACCCCATCGCAGGCAGCATTATTTTCAGCTATGTTACCAAATCCTAGATATTATCAGGATAATTTGAGAGATTATTGGCTTCTGAGGAGAAAAAACAAGATATTACAAAATATGTCCAAGATTAAAAGATATAAGGATAGTAAGGAATTTATTTGATCTCTGAAGGAGTAGAAATTGGTTCAATTTAAAATAATTTCAAGTATGTTTTTCAATATCACTTTTTGACTTGATTGATAATGTCCTTTGTCGTTCAAGATCATGTTTTTGAATCTTTATAATTGTCTAAAGTGTTCTCTATTCATAATAATTTAACGACTGAATTATAGTTTTCTAGGTTGTTTTTATACTGGTTGGGAAATAAATAGAACGATATGTTTAATAGAATTTTGGAGATTTTTCTGGTGATTTGGTTTTCTATAAAGAATCATCCATATTGGTTTATGATTAATGATTTATTGTTCATTATTTTTTGTAATTCTTCGTTGTTTTGTGGATTAATTGAATTTATATTGTTTCATGATATTATAATGTTGCTAGATGAATTTTGGTAAATTCAAACTTTGTCGGCAGGGGAATTAGAACTTATAATTATTTCTTCTCCAGAAGATTGAAAATTTATTGTGGATTGTGGATTGATATAGAGAATGTCTTTTCAGATGATAATATATATTTTGGCTTGAACCTTGTCGCTTTTTGATAGAAAGCTAATTTTATGTATATTATCTATGTTTATAGGACTTTCTGAATTTCATATTATATCTACTGATTTTGTGTTTTTAGATGTTTCGATGGTTAGTTTTACATTATTAGATTTTAAAGTGTCTGTGTTTTCTGTAGTTTGGACTAAGAGTTTATTTTGGGTCTGGTTTGTGTCTATTTCATTTGGATTGATTTCAAAATCTGGAAAAACTGATTTTAACAAGAAAAATAAAATTCAAATTCACAAAATTAGTCAGATTATGGTTTTCGTCCAATGTTTTATATAAGAGGTCAGAATTAAAAGAAGTAGGAATATGAAAAATATAGCAAATTCTGGTCAATTTAGATTTATATTGGGTTTTAGAAAAAAATTACCCAAAATATATAGGTCGAAAATTAGTATTGTTCGGACAATTTCTTTATTTTTCTTTGCGTTTCTATTGGATAAGTAACTGATTAGAATGAAAGAAATGCCTAGAAGAAGTCCAAATCAGGCTGTTTTTATGTCGTTCTGTGTTTGAATGTCGAAATTGTTGTAGTTTATAAGTATGAAATAGGCTAAGATTGCTAGCAAGATTGTTATAATAGCGATTACTATCTTTTTCATATTCGTATGTTTGATTAAATAATTATCTTATACTAAAAAATTATGTCTTTTCAAACCAATTAAAAGTTATAAAATTTGCAAAAATCGAGCTTTGTGAGTATAATTATTGTATTGTTTATATTGCATGTGAATAGTATATGAATCCAGGTTTTGATTATTGATTATTATTGGGTTGATTGGGATTATTCCTTTTTGGAATGTATGTTTTTGAAGATGCAATAAAAAATCTAATTTCGAAATCCTTGAAACAAAAATTAAAAAAGTCTGTTAGTAATATTATAAGAGGAATTTTTACCTGATTTTTTTCTACTGTTTTATTGCAAAGTAGCGGTATAGTATCACTAATCGTTTTAGCCTTTGTTGGGGCCTGAATATTTAATTTATCCAATGCCTTCTCTGTTATATTGGGTATGAATATTGCCTGACCATTGTGAGATATCGTTTTGGGAACCATATGATTAGAATTTAATATTACAAAAATAGCATTGCCTTTAATATGAATTTGATGAATTGGCCTAATTTTTTCGTATAACTCGAATAAATTAAAATCAGTTTTTAAATTTTTAGTATGACTTTGAATATTGTTTCTATGACTTAATTACATGAAGGAAAGTATGGCTTTTTTTACATGAAGTTTTGATTTTTCTCAGTATTTTGGGTCTAATGTATTTATGTACTTTTTATTGTGATTAGTGTTTACCTTGATTGTCCAATCTAGTTCTGCAACTGTTGTTTTGACATTGACCGCTGCTAATTCTGGAATTATAAATATGATTGGTGGTATGTGAATAATAATGTGAGCTTTTTTGTGAACCACATTGACTGCCGTGATATGATCTATGTGATGAAATTATATAAAAAAACAGGTCGCATTTTCACATGTATTTTTTAATCTTTTCTCGGTTTGTTTGTGATTGATTCTATTTCCGTTTATTAAATATTTATTTGTAGATCTTCTAAGTTTTTCGAGTTCGGTGATTGGATTGTCTGTGTTTTCTGTATTTTTTAAGGTATTTGGTGTGATATTAATTTTACCGTTTTTTAGATATTTTGTTGTATTCTTGGAAAAAGTTTTTAAACAAAAAAAGACAGAATATAATTTACATATAGATAAGGTTAGTGTGGAAGTTCCTGATGCTGCGATACTTGCGATGAGACAAGACTCAATTAAACTACTGAAAAGAGTTTTTGTTTATAGTCTACATGTCTGGGATATCGATGAGAATGATGTTTTGTCTAATGATTATCAGCTAGATAATATTTTAGAAAAAGAAAAAGAACGAGAGGATAATAAATTAGATCAAGAATATGTACAAATAAAGGCTATTGAAGAAAAGATTATAAAATACTGATTTTCATTGAAATCTAAAAGATTACAGGATGTGGAAATAGAGAATATAGACTCTAGTTATCAAATTATTTCAAATTTGGTATATGCAGCAAAGTATTTCAAAGATATAAAATGAAATATACAAGATATGCAGGATTCTGACCATCCATTTTTGTCGTCTACATATCATAATTTTAGGAAAATACTTTTGGATTTTTATAAAAAAACATCTCTAATAGTGGACGGTAAGGATCACGATAAAAATTTTGCCGAGATATTAGATATTTTTTCCGATATAAAGCATAACGATAAGATGTTTTTATCTTCTCTTAAAAAAAACATTTTCAAAAAAAAGATGGATGAACTTCAGTTCTCAAGTCTAATAAACGTTAGCCGTTATGTTTCATTGTCTTGCTTTTCATTGGTTTCGGCTGTTCAAAAATTATATCTAACTGGAAAGGAAAATGTAATATTAGATGAAATAAAATAATTATTCCAATATTGTAGCCTCTGGAAGCATTTTGTTTAATATTATCTTTAGTTTGTTTTCATCTGAGATTTTAGCTATTCGTAGTAGATTTTCTTCTTTTTTGGATATTTTATCTTCTATGATTTCATAGGATTTTATATAATTTAGTTTTTTGATATGTGTAGTTAATCAAGACTTTAATATAGCCGTGATTAAATATCTGATTTTTCTTCAATCGTTTGGACAGGAAATAAACATATATTAAGAGTAGTAGTAAAAAGATTTTGTATGAAAATATATTAATTATTCTTGAATATTAGATTTGGATTGCCCTTTAATGAATTTCGTTGTGAATTGATTATTTCTGCATCTGTTTGTGATCAGAATCATGTTTTCTCTATGCTTGTTAGCCAAGAAACTAATACGTTAATGTTTTGTATATATTTAGGTGGTACGTAATATTTTTGGGATATCTCTGAAATGATCTTGTTGAGAGACGCTTTGATAGAAGATATATTTTGATTTCAATTGTATGTAATTCAGAATGTTGTGCATAACTGCTTAGTTTTTGATTCTAGTTTGTATAGTCCTTGATTTAATTTGTCTGTATCTCATAGGGATTGATATGTATATATTTCTTCTAAATTCGATAAAAGAAATGATCAAACCAGTATTGTGCGAAGTTTCTGAATTTGAATTTCTGTCGGTACTTGTTTGGAAGATGTATTTTCTTGGTCTTTTGAAATTATAGGTTTTATACTTTTGCTTACTTCTGGGTTTTCTGGAGTATTCTCGTCTACAGACATTATACTATTTATAATTTCGTCTTCATTGGTTTTTGTGTCTGGTATGAGGTTTTCTTGTGATCATGTATTTTGTTTTTCTATAGCTAGAGTTGTTTTGGGTGTAATATTTGGAGTTTCATCTAGATTAAAAGTGAAAATCTGACTAATGTTTTTTTCCTTGATAGCTAAGGCAAATTGATCTAGATTTTCGTATACCTCAATATCGTTTTTTTGTATAGTTAGTATTTGTTCTTTATTTAATATTTGTTTTGTAGACTTATCATTTCAGTCAATTCTACTAATTAATAAGTTTCATCAATTGTTTTTTACTATGTGTTTATCTCATTGTTTTACTAATTGGAAGTTCATTGGTTTATTTGTCCCTTCTTGCTTTACTATAATATTTTCTCATTTTACTGATAATTCTATGTTTTGTATATTTTTTTTATCTATTGATTCCATTTGTATGAAATCTCATTCTAATAAAGTGATTCTGTATTTATTATCTTTTGTGAATTTTTCCAAAATTAGTTTGGCTGGTCATTTGATAATGGCTTTAGAAGATTTGTCTATATCAAATACCAATCTTGTATTGTTTTTTAAAATGACAGTATCTCAATTTGATATATTTTTGGATTGAAATAATTCTCAATTATGTTCTATATAAAAATCTCATTTAAAATCTAAAACCTGTCAGATATAGCCTGCTTCTACTTCGTTTGGATTGTGGAGTTTTACAAGAAAACTTCCATAGTCTATAATATTGTTTTGGCTAAGTATATATCAAAATATTCAAACTACAATTACTGTTACTAGAAAGTTATAGACAAAATTCTTTGCGAAAAACACATGTCTTCTTTTCAAAAGATTTTTAGTGTTTTTTTTCATCAGAATCCTCTGATATAGCTCTAATTTCTCTTTTTCTGAAAGGGATAAAGCTTTTTGTATATTGAAATATTCTTGAATTTTCATTGTTTACTAACCCATAAAATAGCTTTCAGTACTATATACGAATTAGCATCTGATTTGTGACAAAAACCCATATTCCGTAAAAATATTAATTTGACATATCTAAATTTCTTTGTCTAGTATCTATATTAACCAGATTTTCATCTAGATATTTTTTAATCTTGGCTTCTCTGTTTATTAAAACTATTGTGTCCATGTCTTCTGGTTCTCGTTTAATATCAAAATTGTTTAAAGTATCGGAGTGGTGAAATGGAACTATGTAATTATTTGTAATTTTGCGATAGTTGGTATTAAATGTTTCTAAAAAGTGTACATTGTGGGTGATTTCAGATATTACAATGACGTCGTTTCATATTAAATTATTTTCAAAAAGTCGTTTACAAAATAAATTTGAATAGAAATCTAATGTTTCTACTACTAGTGATTTTGCAAGTGGATTAGATTCTATAAAGTCAAAGTCCCTATATCGGTACTGAACAATTCAATTATCTTTGTACATCTGTTTTAGTGCACTTAAGCCAAGGTTTAATGTAAAAACTGAATCGTAAAATCATTTTTGGATTTTGATAGCTTTACAAGAAATTTCGTTTATATACAAAATTACAAAATTATCTTTTTTCAAGCTATTTCTTAAAAATAACATTGTATGGAAAGATTCTGGAATTATATTTATATTGGTGGTATTAAATATGTTTCAGTAGGCCGTATTTAAACTATTTATTGTAGTCTTGTTTACATAAATTATATAAAGCCTGAAAAAGATTTCTCATTTTTCTCAGATTGCAAAACTCTTTGACTCTCAGTCTACATAAATTGTGTCTATATATGCCATGATTCTTTCTCAGTCTACATCGTTTTGTTTTTTTGTGAATTTACATTTTTCCTCTATTATGTTTTTCAGATCATCATATGTAAATCAATTTTCTGATGATTGAAAAATATCAAATCTAAAAAACGAAAATTTGGATTCATCAAGCATGAAATAGTGTTCATATTTAGGGTATTCTGCAGATTGTTTACTTATTTGCATTATATTTTCGTGTAATATATATGGCATGATCTGGTGTCATTCGCGAATTTTATAGACACGGAATCTCGGATATACCTCTGAGAGGTATTCATACCAAATATAAAACATCTGTACTAGTATTTAGGAAATAAACTTTAAATTAATATTTGATTCTATCTTTTTTAGTTTCTCGTTTTTGGAATACTTTAATAGCTTCGTTTCTAAGTATTTGTGATATTGGGATGCTCTTTTTAGTTATCGGATTTTTGACGTCTTTATGGATGGCTGAATCATCAAATCATATTTTGGCTGCATCTAATTCGGTATTTGCGTAATATATTTTGTCTACTCTAGATCGATAAATGGCACTATAACACATTGGACATGGTTCACATGAAGTATATATTTCACATCAAGATAGGTCGAACGTTTTTAGTTTTTTACAGGCATTACGTATGGCTGTGATTTCTCCATGAGCTGTAGGATCGTTTGTGGAAGTTACTTTATTTCGTCATTTTCAGACTATTTTTCAGTTTTTTGTAATCAATGCTCAGAATGGTCATCCGGCATTTGAATTCATTCATTTCTCTGAAAGTTTGATTGCTTCTAGCATAAATTTTTCGTTCATTGGCTTTGGCATTTAAAAATTATTTAGCTGTTTTCTTCTTTGCTGTTTTGGGTTTGGATTTAGAATCAGCTTTTTTTATTTTTGTGGGTTTTTTTACCTTTGTTTCTGTAGATTTGGCAGCAGCCTTTGGTCAGATTATCTCTAAACAATCATTTATAGTCAAATCTGTAGCATCTTTTGATCATTTGGGAATTCTATAATTATTTCATTTGTAGGAAATGTATGCTCAATATCTTCCGTTTAAAACCTGAATATTTACTCAGTTATGTTCGAATGAATTAATGTTTTTGTTTTTATTGGCTTCTAGTTTAGTTTGAATCAAAGGTATTGCCTCATCTAGGGTAATTGAAAAAACATCGAATTCTTTGGGGATAGAGACGAATGTAGACAAATATTTGATATATGGTCCAAATCTTCATACATTTACTAGGACTTCATTTTCTTCATATTGTCATATGTTCCTTGGTAAGTCACAGGCTTTTAGTGCTTCTTCGAGAGTGATTGTTTCTATATTTTTGCCAGAAGGCATGCTTGCAAATTTTGGTTTGTCGGTGTCGTCTGTTTCATCTTTTGTTCATATTTGAATCATGGCTCCAAATTTTCACATTCTAGCTATGACTTTTTTTCAGGTTTTTGGATCTATTCAAAGTTCTCTTTCTGTGTTTTGTCTTCCTTTAACTTCTTTAATTTCTGTGACTTGTTTGTGAAATGGTCAGTAAAATGTTCAGATCATATTTTGCCGTTCGAGATTTCATTCGGCTATTTCATCAAACTCTTGTTCTACATTTGCTGTGAAGTTGTAGTCCAATATGTCTTTGAAATTTAAAACTAGAAAGTCATTTACTATAAATCATATATCAGTAGGAAAGAGTTTTTGTTTCTCTACTCCAGTATTTTGCTGTTTGATTTCATCTGTTATATTATCATTTTGTAATGAATATATTTTGTAGTTTCTAGGTTTTCAATCTCTATCTTCTTTGAGTACATATCCACGTTTTTGTATTGTGGAAATAGTGGGAGCGTATGTAGATGGACGTCATATTCAGAGTTCTTCAAGTTTTTTTACTAAACTGGCTTCAGTATATCTTGCTGGATGTTTATCAAATGTTTCTGTGGCTAGAAGATAATTTAATCAAAGATTGTCTCATTCGTTTACCTTTGGCAGAAGACCTTCTGTAGATTCATCGTCTTCGTCATCTTTAGATTCAAGATATAGTTTCAAAAATCAGTCGAACTTGATTACCTCTCATTGTGCTAGGAAGTCATGTTTGTTTGGTCAGGATTGGATTGTTATTTTGGTTTTTTCTAGTTCTGCTGGTGACATTTGAGATGCCAAAGTTCTTTTTCGTATTAATTCGTAAAGCTTACTCTGTTGGGCATCATCTCAAGCTATGCGATTTTCAAAATGAGTTGGTCTGATACATTCATGAGCTTCTTGTGCGCCTTTTGATTTTGTAGTATATTTTGTAGGATTGGAATAATTTTTGCCATAAAGCTTGGTGATCTCGTCTATGGCGGCGCTGCTAGCAATATCAGAAATATTTACTGAATCTGTTCTCATATATGTGATATGTCAGGCTTCATATAATCTTTGAGCTAATTGCATTGTCCTGGCTACTGGCATTCCAAATTTTCTACTAGCTTCTTGTTGGAGGGTAGATGTGGTAAATGGGGCAGAAGGGGATTTTTTCCCTGGCTTGGTTTCAATACCTGTAACTGTGTATTTCGCTCATAGCAAACTTTTCAAAAAGACTTGGACTTCTTTTTCTTCTTTAAATTTCTTTGGTAATTCGGCTTTTATCGTCTGTTGTTTATCTGTCGTAAAATCTGCCGTAACCCTGTAGCTAGATTTGCTTTCGAATCATTGAATTTCTCTTTCTCTTTCGGCCACAACCCTAACTGCTACCGATTGGACTCTACCTGCAGATAATCAGGTTTTGATTTTTTGTCGCAAGACTGGTGAGAGCTCAAATCAGACTAATCTGTCCAAAATTCTTCTGGCTTGTTGGGCATCAACTAGTTTGATATCTATTGTTCTCGGGTTTTTGATTGCATTTTCTATAGCCGGTTTTGTGATTTCATGAAAAACTATTCTCGCTGTTTTCGAAATATCAAGCTTGAGTTGGTTGGCTATATGTCGTCATATAGCTTCTCATTCGCGGTCTTCGTCGGTTGCGATCCATACTTTTTCAGCCTTGCTCGCCAAAGCCTTAAGTTCATTGATTATTTTCTTTTTGTCTGGCGATACTAAGTATTTTGGTTCGAAATTATGCTCTACATCTATTCAAAGTTCTTTGCTTGGTAAATCTACTGTATGTCCAAAAGAAGCCTTCACTTCGAAGTCGTTTCATAAAAACTTTTTGATCGTTTGGCATTTGGCAGGAGACTCTACTATTACTAGATTTTTCGTCATTGAAAATTTCGAAATATGATAAAATTCTCATAAATTTGTTTTTGGGGAACCTTACTTTAGATATTTATATGGACTAGAAATGCAAATGTTTTGAAAAATAGATTATATAAAATACAGTTATTGGAATTTTATAAAATTAGATAGATGGATTATCTTTCAAAATGTCTTGACTTTTCTATATATATCTATACATATGCTGTATCCAATTATTTTGGACTTAGCGAGGTAAAATAGTGTTTAAGGTAGGTTTTTTCTCTGCTATGCAGGGTTTTGTTTTCCTACCGACTAGACTAGATAGTGAAGTTGAGTTTTTGGTTTGTTTGTTTGCTGAAAATGTCTGGAAAGCGGTTTACCTCGCTTTTTTTTCTTATTCTTTTTTGTAGAGTCAGATTAATTCTTTTTCGCTTAAAATATGATTTTCCATTGATTTAATAATTTCGTCTTTTGTAAAACCTGTGTTTAGAGCTAGTTTTTTGTCTAAGGCAAATATTTTGAAAAAATATCTATGAGTTCAACTTGGCGGACATGGAGATCATCGATTTGTTTCTCCTCGTGAGTTTTTTCAGACAATAGATTCTTTGATAGAAGAATTATTTATAATTTTATTTGCTCCTGTAAAATTTATATTTGCCAATAATAGATGGGTTCGGTTTCAGTTTGGCGCGTCTGGATCGTCGATTATAAGTGCCAGTGTTTTGGTTTTTGATGGTATATTTGTTAGTTTGATATCAGGAAATTTTCATTCTCATTGGCATGTATATTGTTTACTAATCATTCAATTATTTGGCCAATCCATAGAAATGGTGAAATTTTGGTTTGTCATTGCCTCTTGGTTAGTAGCTAAATCTTGAGATTTTGTTTCTATGGTTTGCTTATCTCAAGTACATGGAAAATTTGGTTTTTGTTTGTCTGGATTTCAATGCATTGTTCGTTGTCAATCTTTGCAAATTCGATTGTCTTCTCAGGAGAAGAATCTTACAAATCAAATTATGCTTGGTATGGTTAGGACAAGAGATACTATTATTCGTGAAATTGGAGTCTTTTTCATAAGCTTAAACTTAAAATAAATATTCGGTCTGAAATATAGTCAGAATATCTGAAAATGCAAGTATATTCTATATAAATTAGTCGTTTAATACATTATTTTTTATCGGGTTTCAATACTTTTTATTATATGAAATTATCTTTTGCTTTTTGGTAAATTATTTCTATAAATCTGCTAGTTTATATATTTTCTATATGCATGCTTGTGATATGAATAACAGGAACTTTGTGAGCCGGCAAAGGAACTATAGTTAAACATCTGGTTG
>JAYSML010000155.1:0-4506 GCA_043724745.1 bacterium | reverse complement strand
TAGACTAGCAGGCGCATCTGGAATCCATACAGGAACTGCCGGTGTAGGTAAAATGGCCGGTACTCCAGAAGAAGACGTAACAGCGGCACACAATATTTTTGGACTTAATGCTCCAGGTCATATTTTCCAACAATCCCGATGAACTATTCCAGAAAACGATGAAGATCGACTAAATAAAGTACAAGAAGATCATCATCAACACACGACCAAAGAAGATGATACTTGGAGAAATCTAAAGAAATGCTGTCCTATTATTTCTTGATGATTAAATCCTACTCTTCTCAAACCATTTATAGATGTGATGGGGAATGTAGATTTCATCACAACAATGTGAGCTGGTTGCCATGCTCATCCCAAATGAACAAAAGTATGAGCTACAGCATTAGTTCAATCTTGCGAAGCCTATACAAAATGAATTGATATCCACGAATATGCAAAAGATCATATAGAATTAGCTGAAGCAATCGAATTCTTCGAAAAGAAAAAACCAATAGAAATCCAAGAAGCCCAAAAAGCCGAAAGAAATTAGAGTAATTAGAATATATTAGAGTAAGACTAGTTTATCAAAGGCTAGTCTTTTTTGATTTATTATAGATAATTGGGCTTGACTCACTTGTTCATATATATATAGTATACAATACAATTTTATCTTTTTATATATAAATGATGAAAACTTCCATACTTGCTGAATGACTAGGTGCTTATAGTTCTGTACAAACTTTACCTATAATAAACGATGATTTTACAACAGTTAATATGAACTGAGAAGAAATAGATAATTTCGAAAATAGAGAATTTATAATTTCAGCTGGAGAAATCCCATGAGAAGAAAATGAAGATTCCATATTAGATAGAATTGACCAAAAAATAGAGAAAGAGTCAGAGAAAAAAAATAAATCTAAATTAGATAGATTCCTATGAAAAATTTCTAAACAGATACACTCTGCAATAAAAGAAGAATCATTTGAATCTAAAGAAATAAGCGAATGTATACGCAAAAATATAAACTGAATCTCCTCAAGAATAAATTTTATAGAGTGAACCGAATCAGAAATTATAAATTTAATGACAGAATGATTAGAAGAGAATAATTAGAAAGATTTTTCCATAGTCAAAACATCATAATTATCTCTGATTCTTCAGAGATTTTTTTTAAATACATCATTTCTTTTCCATTGCAAAATATTATCGGTATCTTTATTTATTTCTTTATCTAATTTTCAAATATAATCCTGCATCTCAGACAAATCAATCACAGACAAAGGTCTTGTATCATCTTTAATAAAACATTCGAAAAACGATAGATATGAATTATCCAAAGTATCTTTCTTGGCATAAGATTTGGATATAGAATTATTCATCAGTAAATCAAAAAACACCCTCTCTTGATTTAAATCTACGTCTGTATCCATATTATCTTTAGATATATTCAGATTATTATAATTATCAGAAATTTTGGACTTTTGTAAATTTAGCAATGCTATACATTGTCTAAACGACTTAATCTCATCTATGGAGTAGAATGAAATACTCTCATATATCATCGAATAGAGTTTATACAAATTTGGCTCCTCTATCTTATCTATATTTGATAAATTCTTGTTGTCTCAATATCACATAAAAGAAAAAACTTCCTGCATCGCTATATCCTGGAACATAGTTTTTTCAAGGTTTTGATGTGCTCCGGATACATCGATATTTTTTTGAACCTGACTATTTATTTGATTTTTTACAGACGAATTAAATCCATCTAGATCCTCATATTTTCACATCTCAGCGGTGTAATCGACTGACTTAGATGCCAGTACAAAATCATTCAATTTAGCTAATTTCACAAAAGACATTTCAGTTTTTTTATTAGCATCATTTTTTTTGAAAGTATTAGTTTCCACGTCCTTATATAAATATTCTTGGTATGAAACACTTCCATTTATCATATCATATGATAGATCTATAGATTTGCCATTTATATTTCACTTAAACTCGACTACCAATTTATCATTCATATGACTTGCAAAGTCAAAGTTTTTAATCATATCTTCCTTGGTCCCATCATCAAATTTTATATTCATACATTTACTCAATGTAGCCAAGCAGGTCTCGACAGACTGCTCTTTCACTACATTATTTATATTTCACACGAATTCTTTATCCACTGTTTTTAATTTCTCTTTCACCTTATTATCGAATAAAATCTGTTCCTCTTTCGTTAAGTTTTGAATTTCTTTATTTATTACATTTCAATGTAAATCAAAACAATTTTTGTAATTATACAATCCAGAAAAATAGGCTTGAATTAGCTTCTTAGAGTCAGGGTAAAGCTTCTGTAAATTATCTCGATATTTCTGATCTTTTTGCTCTTCAGCCACAAACTCATTTATATAATTATCTTTGAAATAATTATTGAATTCTTTATTTTGTAAAACCGTCTTTTGTGAATCAGCAAAAGATTTTGATAAATTAACATGATTTATTTCTCTTTCTTTTTGTTCGATTTCCAACTTCATATCGGGGAAATAGACATCATTTAATTCTGGGGATATCTTCTCGTTATGACGATATACGTCTACCAATATAGTATCAAATTCTTTCTTTTTTTCCTCATCCAAAGTTTTATATTCTTTAGATCATCTTATCCTTCTCGTTGTAAGACTTATTGCCATATGTTTTTTTGCAGCTTCGTATGATCCACCATATTTATTCAATAAAATCACATTCTCATTTTTCTGAAAAACATCAATTTCTTGTTGTAGTTTATTTTCTTTTTCTTCTAGTTCTTTTCTTTTTTCTACAGATTTAGGTGCGATTCTTAATTTATGAATTTCATCCTTCCTTATTTTCAATTCCAATTTTTTCCTTTCGATTTTTAGAAACGTATCTTTTGCTTGTTGTTCAGATTCTGTATAATGTTTTTCAAATTGTTTATTTTCTGATATATATCTTTGCAACTTCTCATCAATATTAGAAAGTACGACTATATTTGCCAATTGTTCTTTCGTGGCAGTTTGGACCTCAGATCCATAAACCTTCGACAATTTATCAGAAACATTTTTTGAATATTCCATTTCTTGATGGAGAAATCATACAAATTTTTCATCAGATAAGTTTTCCAAGATTGCCACCTTATCTTTTGGTAAACTAGATACATAAGCATCGACTCTACTAATTGTAAATTCTCAATCTCATACAATTTGCTTGATTTTTTCTTGTTTTTTTCACGAAAACTTAGATATTGATTGATTCAAATTTGACTGGAATTGCTCTCCAGAAAGAATTTTGGATTTTATCGCATCATTTTGTTTCCTGTTTCATTCTTTATCTTCTTCATAACTAATATATTTTCATGTAGCCCATATAGCCAGGTCTTTTTTAACCTTTTTCCAATCATATCACATACTGCCAACAATTTGATACAAAAGCCTACCATCATGTTTTCAATTATTTTGATGATTGATTTTTTCTTCTATATTTTGTGCTTGCTGCTGTTCTACCATTGCAATTAAACGTTTTTAAATCAGATTAACCATAAATTATCTTCATATATTTTTTAATATCTTTGGGCTTGATAATACCATATTGTGTAATGATTCCAGTAATAAATTTAGCTGGTACCATATCGAAAGCATAGTTTAGAAACTTAAGTCATTTAGGTGCGCCCTTCCAAACTTCTTCACCACTTCTTTCTTCTATTTTCACCTTATTTTCCAAATCAATTTTAGTCAAACTTCACACAACATAAACAGGAACGCCACTATGCCAAGCAGACATTGCTATGGCGAAACTTCATACCTTATTGTATATACTTCCATCCTTTTTTATAGCATCACAGCCAATTACCACCATATCTATATTTACATCAGATTCATATTTATTATCCACGAAAAATGGAGCAATACCATCCGTCACCATAATATCTGGCACTCAAGCATTTACAAGGTCCTGAGAAGTTTTTCTTCACTGATAAAGTGGTCTAGTTTCAGAGTTATAAACTTGAATTTTCTTTCATTGATTCCATGCAGTAGTAAGTAATTTGACTACAGAACCACTATGACAATGAGTGAAAATATTATATCCTGACTTGATAAGTTTAGCTCATATCAAAGGTCTAACCCTCTCTTCTTTCTCTATTTCGTCTACATATCATATACACACCTTAGCAAGTTTCTTCTGCATTCCGACTAATGTTTCTTTTTTAGCCAATAAGTTTTTATAAGTTTTGGAACACAAAATAAGTCAGTTGAAAAGCATTGGTTCAGTTTCTCTAGCGGATTTCAATAAAATTATTGCTTCATCCAAAAATAATCCAAATTCTGATATGTCTTTAAATTTTTGATTAGATATTTCTTCTCATAAATTTCTAATTCATTCTCTAGCGATATTAGTCGCTCACTGGATTTTAATTGATTTAATATCTTTTGCAATTTTTTTAATTTTTTTTAGTTGTTTCATAAGTACAAAATGTAATTTAAAATACACTCAATATTATAGTCAGAATAGAATTTTTTG
>JAYSML010000154.1:0-5000 GCA_043724745.1 bacterium | reverse complement strand
TAATTCTGGAAATGCCATATCATCATGAACTACTGCTCAAGTTTCTTGTGAAACATCAATTTCCGATTACTTAAAATCTGCAGATAAAGTTTGAACATGAACACGTACGATCGCCTCTGGAGATAAGATAACAGTAGATTATGTATGAAGATTAGACAAGAAAACTGTTTTCGACACAAGTGTAGAATCTGTAGCTAAAGCTTGTGACAAATATACTGCAGCAAGAAACTACAACGAATGATTGTCTTTCTCAGTATGAGCATGACAGATGATAGCTTGATTTGACAAAGCAGTTCAATGAATGAAAGTTTGACAGACAAAAACAATCGAAATATTACCAGAAGATGCTTATGGTAAACGAAATCCTGCTAATGTTCTAAGAATCACAAAGGACAAATTTCCAAATCCAGAAAATTATAAAGTTGGAATGAAGGTACAACCATCAGTTTGAAATATGGTTTTTACAATAACAGAGATTACTGATAAAGAAATAGTTCTAGATGCAAATCACGAATTAGCTGGTAAAACACTTATCTTCGATATTACAATCAAATCAATAGACTAGAATCTTTAAAGTTTACGATATAAAACATGCGTTTTTACGATGAAGTAACAATATTAGTCCAGTCAGGTAAATGATGAGATGGTTCGGTTACATGAAGAAGAGAAGCAGGAGTCCCTTATGGATGACCATCTGGATGAGATGGAGGTAAATGATGATCTATCATTTTGCTTTCTTCCAAAGATGAAAATACTTTGGTTAAATATAAATTCATAAAAAACTACAAAGCAAAACCCTGAGAAAATTGAAAATCTAAAGACAAATACTGAGCAGATGCTGAGGATGTTATTCTTCCTGTACCTGTAGGTACTGTAGTCAAAGACAAACTTACATGATCTGTTTTTCATGTTTTTTCTAAGGATCAAGAAGAATTTAAAATACTTCAATGATGAGAGTGATGATTTGGTAACTTGCATTTCAAAGACGCCATACATCAGTATCCAAGCTTTGCTTTATTGTGAGAACCGTGACATAAAAAAGAAGTAGTTCTAGAACTACAATTGCTAGCGGATGTTTCTCTAATATGAACTCCTAGTGTGGGTAAATCTAGTATCATAAATTGCATCTCAAATACAAAAGCTAAGGTAGCAGAATATCCATTTACAACACTGATTCCAAACCTATGATCTGTTAATTTTCTAGATCAGAATTTCAATATCATAGATATTCCAGGTCTTATAAAATGAGCTGCAGAATGAAGATGATTATGAAATACCTTTCTCAGACACGTACTTAAGTCCAGAGTTTTTTGTTTTGTTCTAGATGTGGCTAGATACGATCAGTGAATCAATGATGTTCAGGATTTATTACAAGAGATCACAGATTACTTACATGCCAAATTCGAAGTAGATAGCACAGAAATCAAAGAACAAAAAAATATGATAACATTTTTCGCCTACAAAGACTGAGAGGTAGTGGTAGAAAAGAGAGTAGTGTTTCTTGTAAATAAATTTGATCTAGTAAACGACAATGATATATTGGCCGAATATAAATCGAATCTATTCCAAAAGATAAACGAGTTTCTAAAAAATAGAAAAATCTGAGAATCCATCAGTACAAAAATCCTAGAAGAAAATACATTCACTGTATCTTCTATCACAAAATATGGTTTAGACGAACGACAGAAAAAACTAGTTTATATTTTGAAAAATACTACAGTACAAGAAGTATATCATATCCCAGAAATTGAGATAGACGCTCTAGAAGACGAAAAACTTTCATTCAAGGATGTTACAGAACAAGACAAAGAATTCCTAATCGAACATGAATACATAAGCAAATGAGTATCAAAATATACTAAAATACGAGAAATCAAAGATTTTGAAATCTGTAAGTTCGTCCGGATTCTGCCACGATGAAATGATGAGGCGGAACAACGGTTTTGGAAAACATTGGAACAAAAATGAACATTGAACATATTTGAAAACGCTGGCATCAAACAATGAGATATTCTAAAAATAATAAGTTATTACGATGGTAAGGAAGATAGATATATCCAGCGATAATTTTAAATAATTTAATACTATGCCTATAATTATAGTCTGAATTATTCTAATTCTTTTTGGTATCATGGCGATCTATAGTGTAAGTATCCATGAATCTTTTACGCTTACATTAGCACTTTGAGATCCTTCCAATTACTTCTATTTTTATAGACAATTTAGAAACCTGATTATATGAGCTCTTATGTCTTGAATCATATACTTTGTACCAATTAAATTTTTTCAGAAAGAAAAAAATATAACAATTATGTCAGTCGTACTTATGGTTCTCCAACTTCTGGTTTTCATTCCTTGATTATGAGTGGTACTAAACTGAGCTAGATGATGGATAAATATACCATTTTTACCAAGTATCCAACCGGCTGAATTTTTCAAACTTTGATATGTTTTATTCTTATGATCCCGACTTCTCAGGAAACAAAGCATCATAAATAAAAGAGAGTTTTTTACTTTCTTTATCATTTTAAATGCTATCCTATTCGTAGTTTTTCTTATGATTCCAGATCTATGAACAGTTCTTATACTATGAATAGTTAGTTTAATAATGTGTCGATATGCTTGAGCTAAAATAAAATATATTCTTATGATGGTTTTTGGCTGACTTACATTATGATTGCTAGCATGAACTATAGCAGGTATGGCAAGTGATAGATTCGCCTATATTCAAAAAAGGTTTACATATTTTCTTAGTTCAGACATAGATCCTCAATCTAGACAGATTTGACGACAAAATCAACAGGCTCTTATCGCTATATGATGATGATGATTTTTCGGTAAATGATATGGTAAATGACTACAAAAATTCTGATACATACCAGAAGCACAGAGTGATTTTATTTTTTCTGCCCTGTCAGAGGAAATATGATTTGTCTGAAACATGGTCTTATTGGGTCTTTATTTTTATCTTTTCTATTATTTTTTATCCAGGCTTCATTCTGTCAAAGATCCATATAATAAAATGATATGAGTATGAATCGTTTCGTTAATTATAGTTCAGGTTTTTGTAAATATATGAGTAAATCTAAAAATACTGCCCAATACATGACTTACCCTGCCATTTATCAGCTACTGATGAACAGCGTTAATGGTAAATATGATAGAAATAATTATGCTATATAAAATCACTAAATGAAAATAATTTAGTTTCCCAAATATAATACAAATGCAGCTACAACTAGACCAAAACAATATATTATCCATAAATTATTCAGAAATACCAACTAACAAGGAATATAAAAATCTTGTATGATGATACAGTTTTTCTTCATTAGATAAATGAATATTGGTCTATCACAAAAAGGAAATCAAAGTAATTAGTCTCAAAAATTTATGAGAGAATATGTCTATTTTTTTCATCTCTATGAGAGACCAAAACATAGAGTCAAAAATAAATACAGAATCTTTCCTACAAGCGCTTTCTATCTTCAAATGATTTGATGAGGATACAGGTTTACAATATTATTTCTTCCCTAGATTTCCAATTAATGAAATAGAAAAAACAAACTTAATTCTTTCCAAATTATGAATTGAATCTCAACTCCAAAAAACAAATAAATGAGTTCTAATTCCATATTTCAACCAAAATAACGAAGAAATATCGTCTAAATTCAGTTTCTTATTTGCTTTGACTCTACTTTATGGGAAACTTGATATCAAAAAATGAAATTTAATTTCAGCCAGAATACAAATTCCACTCTATGGATCTTATGCGTCCAAAAAAAATGATTTCGAGGATCTAACCAAATCACTACAGTCTTCCTGAATATTTATAAATATCAGTTCATCCCAAAATGGAGAAGGAGAGATATGTCAGATATCCATTACAGATTATGAAATATTGGCATCTTTTGCAAACTTCTATCAATCTATTGAAAAAATCCAGGAAATCTCTAAACAAGAGTCTGCTTCTAAAATAAAGATTCAGCTATTAGATTATATAAGCAATAAATTGGAATCTGATATATGAAAATCAGTAGATGGAAAAGAAAGTATTTTGCAGTCTATCCAGAATGGAGTATTAAAAATACTTACGAAGTAACTAGTTCATAAAGTCATGTATAAAGACTTTTTGATATTATATATTCTCGACTCTAGGGCGTTGGTGTAGTGGTAACACATCGGTCTTCGGAACCGCCGTCGGGGGTTCAATCCCCTCACGCCCTGAATAAAAATAGATTAGCAGCAATGCTGATTTTTTTTATTTCAAAAAAAACAATAAAAAAACCGCCTTGTAGCGGTTTCTTGTAATTAAAATTCATGGCTTATTTTCATTTTTTCATTGAATTAATTAGATCTTTATATTCAGATCTTTTTTGATTCAATCGTTCCTTAAATGTTATTTTTTTATCTCATAGATCCATCTTCAGATTGTAGTTTGCTTCTCTGATAGCCATATTACTTATCATAAAATTTATTTTTGATTGTATAAATGTATCAAATCATGTAATTTGACCTGTTGCTACATACGGAAGCATACTAAGTCTAAATCATGTTATAATATTAGTAGCCTGAGTAATATAACCAGTTCGATTTACGGTTCAGGATTTAATAAGCACATTTGTGGATTTTTGCAAAGCCTTCATTGCGTCATCTTTTACTTTTATAATATTATTTACTGCCAATCTTTGTTCACCAGTAAGAGGTTTAATTAAATATTTTCTAGCGTACAAAAAGTTAGTATGAAAATCTTTTCTGTTTTCTTCCATCCTTTCGTTATGCGTCTTAATCTGTTGTGCTAATGATTTAACCTCCTGTTTATATCAATCTTTAGCAGTTTTAACTTCCTGTTTAAAATCTTTTTTGATTTCAAAGCCAGTATCATTAAGAGAAGTTTTTACTTCGTTTGCATAAGTAGCAGACATAGTTACTAGGCTCAAAAGTCCTATAGATGCGAATAACACTTTTTTCATAATGTATAGTAAGAGAATAAAAAATAA
>JAYSML010000153.1:0-1588 GCA_043724745.1 bacterium | reverse complement strand
ATCTTGATGATAATTCGACGATGGTAGTTCCATATAAGCCAAATTTTTTATTTTGAATTTTCAAAATAAGATCTGGTTCTTGAAATTCTAAATCTACATAAATAGTACTATCTCCCAATAATGATATTTCTATATTAGAGACTATTGGATATTGTTTTTTTACCTCGGACAATATACTACTTTTTGTTAGACGTGAAATATAGTAATTTTCTTTTTTTAATAAACTTGAAATCTGATTATATAATCATGTATTTGAAAAAGTCTGCATATCTCATGTATTATATTTTATGTTTTTGATAATGTATTCCTGAGAAAAGGCAGTTTTCTGAAATATTAGAATAATAGCATATATACCTAGCAATAGAGATATTGTAATTAGGATAAGTTTTGCTGGAAATTTCTTGATGGAGAAAAATTTTATATTTGGTTTATTATCTGAGATGCTATGTCTGGTTATTTTTTTTAATGGTTTGGATTTTACAAATTTTATCATTACTTGTGATAATTACAAAAATTATGCAATATATATAATATAATATAGAATGTATGTTAAAATTCATCAAAACATAATACCACCAAATACCTCCAATGGTGTATGTCATATTCTTTCTTTCAATGGTCAGTTCATTTTCTTGCTACTAATTACATTTTGTAATTCATATCTAAGATCATTTATATAATGGGCGTGTTGACCTGCTTCATATCTGAGATTCATCGCATCATACGCGAATAATATACCGAAGGCACAGGCTATAGCAAAAATAGAGCTATCAAATCCATATTCCAAAAGTGCTAGCATAATTACACTACTGCTAAGTCCACTATGAAATGAGGGAAAACCACCTGAGGACAAAATATGTCATCGATAGAAACGTTTGTATCTAAAAGAATCTATAAATACTTTTGTAAATTGAATAATACATCCCACAATAAACATTATGAAAATAGGATACATCTGAAATCAGTGATTCCGGTAATATGAAATTCATTGTAATACATAATCAATCATATCATTCACTTATCGGTTAAATAACATTTTTATATTTATGAAAATATTTTTAAAATGCAAGATACAATCAGTATATTTTTGGTTATTTTGTAATAGTCTCATTTAGTTTTTCTCTTGTTTTGGGTCAAAGATATCCTCTTAGACTGGATGAATCTTGATTTGAAATTAAACCATACTTTTTTTGAAATTCGTAAACTGAATTTAAGGTATTTTTGTCATAGACTCAACTTATACATCAGGAAAGAAATCAGTAGTTTATAAGTAGCTTTTGTAAAATCTTAATTTCCGAACTTTGTTCTCATTTTTTATATGATTTATAAAATTTGAAATGTTTTTGTGTAGTGTTTGGTTTAGTAATCTCTGATGAAATATTGTCGGAAGTTGATGGCTTGTAGGATTTGGAATAGGAAATTATATCTGTAATTTTTCATGTAGAATAGAGATTGGCGGGGAATAAGTTTTTGTTTTTGATATCGTTTTTCATAACAATACTTGTTTTATTTCAAAATTTACCACAATCCAAACTAGATCTTGAAACTATTTTTCTGGAAACTTGGTAATTACAAATTGCTTTTGTGG
>JAYSML010000152.1:0-5945 GCA_043724745.1 bacterium | reverse complement strand
GTGTTGTGGGCAATGGGTTGAACGAGAAATGGGGCGCGGGAAGTGTAACTTCCCGTGGAGCGGAGTCAAATTGAGCTGCTACGGTCGCAGGATTTTTTTAATAAAAAGCAATATTTATTTAAAATCATAACATTTTCATGTTTTCTCATTGTCATAAGGCTACGTTTTGTTTGAAATTATTTAATAAATCTAATAACATTTTTTTTAGTAAATCTTTGTTGTTTCGGAATGGATTGAAGTCTTTGATAATCGCTATTTGTAGATCTTTGAAGAAAATATCTTCTAGATTTTCGCTTAGGTAGTTCATCAAATATTCTATTTGTTCTGGTCATATTTGACTCAATCCAAATTCTTTGATGATTGCTTCTTGGACTATTCTTTGTAATTTTCATCAGGATTGTCCGTTTTCTTGGAGTCGTTGTTCGATTACTTTCTGGCAAAGAATGGGACTTAATTCCTCTGCTTGCTCAAACATAAATATAAATTTTTCTTGGATTTCTGGATCTAATGATTTTTCTACATCTTGTAGATCATAACCAAACATTCATAATTTTTTTATGTAATCTTCGGAATATTTATTATTGTTTCTTTGGTTGTATTCTAGGTTCTTTTTTAGAAAAGGGATTTCTTTAAATTCAATTTCAGAACGTTCTTTATCATATTTTTTATCTAGTTCTTTTTTGTGGTCTTCTAGGAAAATATATAGATTTCCGGCAAGTAATCATGCAAATCTACTTATTGCTTGGTAAGTCTCATTTATTTGGGTTCTGCTTGTTTCAGTTTCGAGTAATTTTTTTGAGTTTTCTATGACTGAATCTATATCTTTATCTAACTGGGATTTCGAATGTTCTAGAAATTTGATTTTTATTAAATCTGGGGTTTTAATCAGATTTTTCTCTTTTCATTCATATTTATTATATAGATAAGCTAGAGGTTCTATGAAACAATAACCAACTGTTGAAAATTCTCATTCTGTGAGTTCTTTTTCTGCTTTCTCCAAAAGATTTTTTGTTATTTTTTGTATCAATTCTTGGCGAAGCAGTCTTCTTTTTTTATCGTCTGGATATTTTGTTTTGAGCAAAAGTGCATGTCATGTACGGAAAATAGAATTAGAGATGAAGTTCATTACTTTTGTATGAGTTAATGGATTGTATGTGAGTGGATGAGGAATCTTTTTTTCGATTTCTTTTCTACAAACTTTTTCGAAATAAACAGAAACATCCTGAATTATTTGTTCTTTCAATTTTTCTTCATCGTTGATATCTACTTTTAGAACCTCGGCAATTCTATTTTCTATGAAAGTATTTCTATGGAAATCTATGTATTCGTTTTTGTATGTTTCTTTCTGAGATTGTCGTTGACTATCGTCTGTTTGTGGTTCTACATTTTTGAGTTCTATGTATAGCTTATCTATTTGATCTATCATTTCTGCTAATTGTTTTTTGTAACTTAGATGTTTTCTATCTTCTCGTTTACACTTTTTGATTCTTTCTTTGTTTTTTACTTTTTCTATTCATTGTCTGATGCAATTCTCTAGTCAGAATACAATTTTTTCTTTCTCTTTGTTCTCATCAAATTTTAAATCTGGGAAGTTTTCTTTCCATTTTAAAATACTATTCCAGTTATCTGAAATTAATCTTATCAAGACAGATATATTATCGAAAGTTTGGATTTCTATGAGTGATGGATATTGGAACATGAACTTTTTTTTAGATTCGATATATCGTTGATTTTGTTGTTCTTGTGATACATTGAAAGTTTTTTTAAGTTTTTCGTTATAAAATCAGTTGAATTTAGTGCCAAATCGTAATCATTGAATTCGTGTTCTTATCCTTTCTGCGATGAATCATTTTTTTAGTTTTTCTGTGAATTCTATTTCAGTGGTATTAAGTTTTTCATAAGATCAATTATAATAATTGAAGAAATGCGCAATTACATCTACGTCATTATCTTTTAGGTATTCGCTTGCATTATTTGGATCGTTAGTTTTTGAAAACGATTTCCTTTCTTTATCTTCTAGCCCATAGTGGAATACTCTTTTATGGAAATTGATTAGATTGTTTTTCTTCAATTCTTCAAATCTAAAAAAGAATATAGGATTATCTATATGTCATGAAGAAAATATTCCAGCCAATTCTGCTATTACTTCTTCGATTATATATGTGGTTTCTAATTCTTTTTCATATTTTTCTAATTTTTTTAATAATTGCTGTTCATAGAAATCAGGCTTTTTATTTGATTTTACTATGTCTGTAGTTTGTGAAATTATGGCGGGAATATTTGAAATGTTATTATTTTCTAGAACATCTAATAGTCTCTTTTCATATCATAAGTCGTTTGAATATTCATATTTGGGTGTTTTTTCAAATCAGATTTTTTCTAGTTTCTCATTATGTATTTTTATATCCTTATATTTTTTTATTTCTTTTTTTCGTTCTTCTTTTTTATAATTGAAGTGTTCTCGAAATACTTGTGCATCAACTTCAGTTAAGAAATTATCAAAAGGAAGTTCCATCCGATACTTATTGTTTGCTTCACCGCGAACGTAGGTTCAGTTATATTTTTCTTTTATGATTTGGGAAAAATATTCTTCCATTTCTTCGAATGTGGGAGTGTTTTCATTTCATGATTCTAATGTTAGATCAAATTTATTTTCCGAATAATATTTTACTTCGGCATTATTCATTATTTCTTCAAGGTATTTACCCATATCTCCAAAACTACCAGGACTACTATCGTTTCGAAAATCCGGATCTAAATCAGAATCGGAAAAAGGACCATTTGTACCGTTTAATCCCATTAAATACTTTTTAATAAAAAATATTTGCTACATTTTTATATGTATTTATATATTAAAGTCAAATATATAATTGATTTTAATACATAAATAGTTATATTCTAGTCTCACTAAAACAAAAAAACAAAATATGGAACAAATTAATTTACCAAAATCGAAACCGGAAGTCATAAAACTGGCTCGAAAACTTTATCGCGAAATAATTAATAGTCACGGTAGGGTCGATGATAAAGCAAGAACTGGGATTTCATTATCTATGTATGTACCAGAATCCAGAAATGGTTTTATTGGTAAGGTAAGAAAACCCTCTGATATGGCTATTATCTTGTCTGTACAGAAGTCTACTATAGCCCATGAACGTGGATATTCATCTTCATTGAATTACGAAGATGCCTCAAAAATGCTATTTGGTGGTAGCCTAACTGTAAGTTTTGATGGATATAAAATCCAATGTGCTATTTCTGGACTAATTGGGTTTGAAGATACTGCTATGTCAGCCATTATTCAGGGCTATACAAACAAAAAAACCGTAAATCAAGTTCTTGGTAATGTTAAATCTATGGGTGGCAAATTGCCTGTGGAGTTTTTCAATCCAGAGCACTATATTTACAGGCTCTTAAACAAATACGATAAGGTTGCTTTTCAAAAATGACACTTAAATATTTGTTAAATTCCCGCTGTATCGGCGGGTTTTTTTGTTATTAGAAAATATTATTTGGAAACTATCTATCGAAGGATTTATCTATATCTTTTTTTTCTATCTTGATGAAAAATGGTCTTCCATGTTGGCATACAAATAATCATGGAATAATTTCAAATCATTGGCTGACAAGATGTTGCATCTCTTGTAGAGAAAGTCTATCCCCTGCTTTAACTGATGTTTTACATGCTTTGGATGCGAAGATTTTATCCAGTATAATATCGAAATTGATTTCTTCTAGATATAATATGATGTTAAATAATTTTTCTAGGTCTATTTTGTAAATCGAAAATATCTGAGGTATGGCATAGACTACGATTTTATTTTCTCACAGCAGAGAACAATCAAATCATAGTTGATTAATCTGATTTATTTTTTCTTCTATATTCTGGATTTTACTTACTTCTTGTGTGATCGGTTGAAGTAAATTTTCTGGTTTAAGTCTAATTTTATTGGATATTTCTTGTCTCATTTTTTCGAAAGAAATTCTTTCTGCTAGAGCGTGCTGATCTATATAATATAGTCAATCCTCTGCTTCTATTACTATGTAACTATTTCGAAGTTGTCAGATTAATTTATAATTTCCAATCATTGGATTTTGGTTTTCTGGAAGATTGTTTTCGATGTTTTGGAAATCGTTTTGTACGTAGATATTGTTTCTATCTTGTCAGAACAATTGGTTTGAATTCTGATTGTTTTGTTGATAATTTTGGTTGTTGTTGGGCGTATAATCATTACTTGGATGAGAATTATTAGAAAATGAGGTAGTAGAGATTTTATTTCAGGCAAGTGTAGACTTAACTGTTTCGTAGATGATATTGAAAATCCTGCCTGGATCTAGAAATTTAACTTCAAGTTTTCTAGGATGTACATTTACATCTACCATTCAAGGCTTAGACTTAATCATGATGATAGCCAATGGAAATTCGCCAGGCGTGATTTGTCTAAGGTAGGCATCCATTAATGCCTTTTTGATGATTTTATCCTGAACTGGCCTGCTATCTACATAGATTCTAATATTTTCCCCAGAACCAAAACGCATCTGTGTATCTGACAAAATTCAGAGAATGTCAAAATTTTCATCTTGGTAAGAAAATGGAATCAGATTTTTTTCTAGGTCTTTTCTGTTTATTTCATTTATCCTTGCTATGATTCAGTCAACCGGCGTTAGATCGTAAAGAATTTTGTCGTTTTTTTTCAATACTAGATGTTTGTCGTAATGGAAAGTTGCTATATCTATGAAATGATTGTAACAATAAAAAAATTCAGTTTGAGATGATTTTAAAAACTTTAGTCTGGCTGGTATATTGTAAAACAAATCCTCAACTTGTATTATTGTACCATGCTCGAATCCTACTGGTTGATGTTGAAGGTTGATATCTTTTCAGACTTTATTAATTTTTGTTCAAATTTCGCTGTATTTAGTTTTTGTAATAACAGTTGTTTTACTTACTTCTGATATGCTAGCTAATGCTTCTCCACGAAATCCATAAGTTTGTAAACTTAATAGGTCTTGTTCTCAATTAATTTTGGATGTAGCATATCTTTCGAAAAGTAAGTCCATATCTGAGAGTTGAATTCAGGTTCCGTTATCTTCTATACTAATTAGATTTTTTCATCCATCATTTATATTTATAACTATCTTGGTAGCTCAAGCGTCTAAACTATTTTCTACAAGTTCTTTGAGGATAGATGCTGGTCTTTCTACTATTTCTCATGCCTTTAGTCTATTTATGAGATATTCTGGTAATTTATGTATAGCCATTACTTTTCAAAATATTAAATATTTAACCTGATTTTTATTATTTTCTCTTGAATTTTCAATGGAGAATGACAAGAATGAGTGAGATTTAAATGTCTTTATAAAAAATGCAAGATATACTTAGATTTTTGAAAAAATATCCTTTTCAAATAAAAATCACTCTTCTTATTCTGGATTTCATATTTATTATAATAGCGGTTAGAATTTATATGAATTACGTTGGTATAGAAACCACTATAGAAGATGTTCATAATCAATACGAGAATGAAACTCAGAAGGTCGATTTCTATAAAAACTTTTTTTTGAACTATGAAAGATCAGTCTATTCTAAGTATTTTTTGCAGCATGAGAATAATATGCTTAATAATTCTGAATTTGTAATAAAGTTTGAAAATATAATTGATAAGTCTATAAAGCCAGAGGAATGAGAAAATGTAACTAGCGAGAAAAATATTATTGAGACTCCTGGTGAATCATGGAAACGCTTCTTTTGAGAAAAGCTTTATTGAAAATCAGAATAGTTTATTTTGTTAAATTTATTGTATTATGAATAGAAAGATTGGAATAGTATCGATTTTGTTTCTTGTGTTGATATTTTTGGCTGGATGTCAGAAAAACTTAAAAATTTCTGATGGTGTAAAATTTTTTTATACTTGATATTTCTCTGATGGAAGTGTTTTCGAGAC
>JAYSML010000151.1:0-8820 GCA_043724745.1 bacterium | reverse complement strand
TTGTTTATTTGCTTCGTTATTAGCCAAAGATATTTTGGATGGATGAAAAACAAAAATAAACAGTTCCATTTCGCTATAGTTTTTTTCTTGTTCTCTGCTGTTTTTTCAGCAGTTAATTATTATTCCTATGATTATGCTGACATACAGAGAAATGTATTTAATGTGAATTTATGAATTTTTAAAAATATTTTTGTTTCAGGGTTTGATAAAAGCGAATTCATTGGCAGTACCAAAGAAAATTATGAGGATTATTTCTGAAAAATTAGATGAAAGAATAAAAAACCAAATATTATATTAGTTTTTGCTGAATCTTTTAGTGCTATAGATTCTTTTAGGGTTTGATGAACTTATGATAATTTGCCATTATTTGATAAGATACAGAGTTATGGTATGACTTTTACTAATTTTTTGGCAAATGGATGTACTTCTGAAACTGCACATATAGCTGTACTTCAATGAGTAGAACCTTGGGAAACTCCTACTGCGGACTCAAGCCAAGCATATAACCAATATGCTGCATATACCCAACCTTTGCCATCTTTTTTTAATCAAAACTGATATAATACAGAATTTCTTAGTACTGTTACTTTAAACTTTTTGGATCAAAAAAACTTTTTATCTTGAATGTGATTTCAGACTATATTATGAGATGAGTTGTTCAAAAAAGATAAAAAATATGTATTCGACGCAGCACCAGATCATGTCTTATATAATAAGGCGGTAGAAATAGTTCAAAAAAATAAATCCTTGAATAAACCATATTTTTTGACATTACAAACTATTTCATCTCATAAGCCATATGATACTCCTTATGGTACTTCCAAAGAAAAGATGTTTGACTATGTGGATAAAAGTATTTATGCGTTTTATATGAAATTGAAAAAAGAACGTTTTTTTGATAACTGATTACTTATAATTGTTTGAGATCACAAGAAAATGGAACCCATTGTGAGAGCGGAATATGATAAATATTGATTGAGTGCCAGTTCTAGATCCGTAGCAACTATCGTAGGTCGTGGAGTTAAACCATGAATAATTAATTCTAGTTATATTCAGCATACAGACTTTTTTTATTCTTTGAAATATTTGATTTGATCTGGTAATGTGACCGTATCTTCACTATTTAATAATGTATTTACGAAAGCTACTAATAGAGATTGGGCAGTACGTTGTTGTCGTTTTGTGGAGGGAAATTATTTTGTGATGAACAAAGATGGCTCCAATTATAAATTATTGTCTTGAAAAAATCAATTTGTATGGAATTATGTACAGGCTTATAAAAATTTTGAGTACAAAAAACTAATTTGACTAAGTTGATCTATACCAACATGATTGAGTGGTAGTTTCTTTAATAAAACTCAAGAAGCTATTGTAAACACCTGAAATAAAAATTCTTCAGGTATAATATTGATATGACATGCAGGTTCGCTTGCCCAGACTATAGGTAATTCCTTGGAATGAATGTTATTGGCAAAAAAAAACTGAGCTAATGGTGTAGAAATGGACTTTTCTTTGACTAAGGATGATAAGAGCGTAAATATTCATGGTCCTAGTCTACAATCTACATTTTGTGGAATAGATAAAAAAGTATCTGATTATAGCTTAGAGTATCTGAAAAAGAATTGTAAACTTCTAAATGGAGAGGATGTACTGAGTATGGATGAAATGTTGCAGAAAATAAAATGATTATTTGATTACTATTTTATAGAAATAAAAGTTTACGATAAAGAGAAAGCAGAAAAACAGATTTTGGATGCAATACAGGTAGTGAAGGCCCTCGGCATGCAGGATAAAGTTGTTTTTATAAGTTATGATAGAACGGTAAACTATATAATGGGATCTTATAAATGAATAAGGTGATGACGAGATAGTTATTATGCTTCTGATTTAGAATTTGTATCGAATTTTCCACATGAATTTTTTCTGGTTAATAAGGATTCTATGAAGTACGATACGGCTAGCTATATAAATGGTTTATGAAAAAAGTTTGTGGTATATACAATAGATACCACTTGAGATTTACAAAGAGTTTATGATCTATGAGCTAGGATGATTATGGTAAATGATATACCTTTGATAAAAAAATATATTAATGATACCTTCTGAAAGAAATAAAAAATATTAGTATTTCTAGAATTTACTTGAATTGATAAGTAAAAAACTTAGATATAATGCAGTTTTAACTTCTTATTTAAAGAAAAAAATGTCAAAAAGAAAACTTTGATCTCTTCTTCTTATGTCTCCCATAATTGTTTTTATAATTAGTTGTTTGGTTGTTATATCTTTATCTATTACATTGCCTCAACTTAAAATCAACAATGTATTTGGTTTAATTATCGTTGCATGATTGGTTGTGTTGTCCATCCTTGTTTGACGACCTTTGTGAATTGTTAAAATACTTAATTCTAATAGTAAATGAACTTTTTCTATATGAGATATAAATCGTTTTTCTCGAGGAGAGGCTAAGAAAAAATTCTGGATGTTTTTCCTTTTTGCTTTGACTTATTTGGTAGTAAATATTGTTTTGTGAGAGATACTAGATCCTAATTCTAAAAATTTAACAGTTGCTCGTATTGGTGGACTGATTAGTCTTTTGGTTTCCACTGTTTTCTGAGTTGGTGTTACAAATATTTCACTAATCGTAGTTTCATGAGGGAAGCTAAAGTATTTAGATTTATTTAATAAACTAAAATATTTTTTCAATTTTTTGTGAGCCTATGTTTTGTATATTTTGATGGTGGTTGGATGATCTATTTTGTTTATAGTGCCAGGAATATATCGAGCGATAAGGTTTAGTTTCTATCCATATTTGATTATAGAAAAATGATACAATCCTATAAAGGCCCTTAAGGAAAGCCGAAAAATAACAAAAGGTAAATTTCGAGATATTTTTTCTTATACTCTACTGTTTGGATTTGTAAACCTTTTGTGAGCTTTATGTTTACTTGTTGGTTTACTATGGACTGTACCTATGACTAAGATAGCACAAGCTAAAATGTATAAAGAATTATCTGAATAATTTTTATTTATTATATTTAAAATTAAAATGAGTCAAAAGAAGGTGTTAAACTGAATTATTATTTTTATTTTGTTGGTGTTTTTGTTATCTACTGGATTGGTATCAGTAATGTATTTTGTAGATAAGGCTCCAGTTGATTGAGAAACTTTGACTTGAGAAAATCTTTCAGGAAGTTTATCTAATACTTGAAATAATATTTCGGGTTCATTAGATTCTGAATCAACAATGACAGGTAATTTTGTAAAATAAATCAATTATATTTAAGAATTAAAGCCAATTTAAAATGAAATTAAAAGTAGATAAAAGTCAAAGATATGCTAAAATGAGAGCACATACTGCTACGCATTTGCTTCATTCTGAACTTGCTAAGTTTTTCCCAAATACAAAGCAGGCTGGAAGTATGGTAGATGATGATTCACTTAGATTTGATTTCGTGGCAGATAGACTTTTGAATCCAGAAGAGATTCTAGAAATAGAAAAGAAAATAAATCAGATTATATATTTGGCTTGTGATGTAACGGTAGAGGAAATGAGTATAAATGAGGCCGCTAAGCTCTGAGCTAAAATGTTTTTTGAAGATAAATATGGAGATGTGGTTCGTGTAGTAATAGTTAAAAACGAAAAACTAAAAACTAAAAGTGAAGGAGAGTTTATATCTATGGAATTTTGTGGAGGAACTCATGTGGATAATACAAAGGATATATGAGCATTTACTATTGTTTCTCAAGAAGCTGTAGCATCGGGTGTGAAGAGGATAAGTGCGATTACATGACCTAAGGTTTTGGAAAAGATGCATGAAGTTCAGTCCTTATTGGACAATACAGTGCAGAAACTATGAATAAAAACTGCAACTCAGATATGAGATAGACTTGATAAGGTATTGAAAGAATATGAAGAAATGAAATATAAAATCGAGTTTTACCAAGAAAAAGAAATTAAAAATTGAATACAACAAGATAAATCTAGGATGAATGATTTATTTAATATAATTGTTCAAGTTCCAGTTGAGTGGAATTTTAAAACGGCTGTTGCAATGTCTAGATTGATGTATAAATCACAGGATATGTTGATTTGTAACCAAGATTGAAATTTTGCAATTATATCTTCTGAAAAATCTTCTGCAAAAAAAATAGCTGAGAATGCTTGATTGAAATGATGATGAAATGAATATATTGTTCAGTGAAAAGATTCTAGTGTGATAGATATATTTAATAATGCAGAGCAGTATGCGTGACCAAATTTGGAAGTTAAAAGTTTGTCGTCTACATTGGCATATAATGCCGGGAAACAATCATTATCATCTACAACTTCTTCTAATGTTTTATAATGTAAAAAGCTAAAATGATTAAATCAAATTATTTATTATTATCTGAAGGAATTACTTGGGATCAAATTACTTGATTGGCTTCTGTATATAATATATTAGAAAAATTTCAAGTACCGCAATATCCATTAATTATACCTAAAATGGCAATGTTATGTGTTTTTGAAAAGAAGAATGAATCTTCATCGACCTTTGAAATAGACTGGAAACTGTATAATAATGATATTTTATTAACTGCATCTAAACAACCTTTGGATTTCGAAGATAAATCTAAACATAAATGGTTAAATATACTTCAATCAATTGAGATAAAAGAGCCATGAGAACTAGTTCTTTCTATTTATTATAAATGAGAAGAAATAAATAGATATGTAATAGAAGTAGAAACGCTTTCACAATAATAATTCATCTTATGCAAGACAGTCAAAAGTACATCTCAGAGTTGAAATTTTGTTTGAAGCTCCGAGAAGAGGAATGAGGTTGTAGTTTTGGATGATGAAATAAATGCGATCAATGTGCTGTTCCTTATATATTATATAAATTTATCTCATGAGAAATTTTACATTGAGATATCAAAAGATTAGATTTAGAAGATTGGAAAATACTAATAGAAAGATTATAGCATATTAAATTTATTTTCTTAAAGATTACTTATGAAACAAGAGATCCAAGTTGGTAAGACTAAACGAATTTGTCTCCAAGAACCAGATAAAAAGATTATAAATAAACTTGCTAAAGAATATGGTTTCCATGAGGTGATTGTAGATGATCTTATAGATATCAATGCACAATCCAAAATTGATAGCAATAGTAAGCATTTTTTCTTGGCACTTACTTTCACAAAATATATAGAAAGTGAACAAAAATATATTCTAAATGAATTAGATGTAATTATATGAGATGATTATATCGTTACGACAACTTCGATTGAGTCTAAAAAACTTAAAGATATTTTTGAAATTATAAAAAAAGAATCTGTGAGTATGACTGAATCTTACAAAGAATCTCCATATTATATTTTGTACAGAATTATAGATACTTTTTATGATAATACGATGAAACATTTATCTCTTTCTTCCAAAAAGCTCCTTAGCATACAGGATGAAATTGCTAGTAGGAAAATAGAAAAATCATTGGTAGAAGATTTGATGAATGAAGATCTAAATAAAATATTTATAAAACACAATTTTCTTTCACAAAATAATGTAATTATTGATCTTATAGAACATATAAATTCATTGCATGATAAACACCTGAATATGTATTTTAATAGTTTGAAGGTAAAGCTTCATAAGGTGATTAATACAATAAATGTAATATCAGAAAGAATAGACTCTCTAATGTCAGCGTATGATACTTTCGTTGGAATAAAAAATAATGATACAATTACTAAATTGACCTTTGTAAATGCAATTTTTATGCCTTTGACTTTGATTGCTGGAATAGGTGGTATGTCCGAATGGAGCATGATGACTTGACCTGATAATTGGAGGTTTGCATATCCTATGTTTCTTATATTATGTGTAGTCGTAGCTTATTGTACTTTTTTCTTACTACGTAAATATTTTCAAAAATAATAAATTTAGTTGGTAGATTATAAGATGAAAATTGCTTCACGAAATGTAAATGGAATTAGAGCAGTATTGCAGAAGTGATTTTATGATTGGGTAAATGAAAATGATCGAGATATAATTTGCCTCCAAGAGACGAAGGCTTTTGAACATCAAGTTCCTGCTGAATTTCGTTATAATATGCAAAATTATAATTGGGTTTGGCATTCCGGAGAGAGGCCTGGATATGCTGGTACTGCAACATTTTATAAAAAATCATTAAATCTGGTTTCATCCAAATCACATTTCGAGGATATAGAAAAATTTCATGAGGATGGCAGAGTAGTGGAAACCAAATTTCAGGATTTTACACTTTTGAATATATATTTTCCTAATGGATGAGAAAAGGCAGATGGAACTGAGATGCTAAGTTATAAATTAAACTTTTATGAAAATTTTATACATTATATCAATCAGCTTAGAGATAATTGAGAAAAAGTTATAGTGACTGGTGATTTTAATATATGTCACAAAGAAATAGATATCGCTAGGCCAAAGGAAAATGAAAATTCAATCTGATTTTTACCTATAGAGAGAGCAGAAATGGATAGGTTGGAAGAAAATTGATATGTAGATAGTTTTCGTTATTTCAATCCAGAACTGAGAGATCAATATACTTGGTGGAGCTATAGAGCAGGAGCTAGACCTAGAAATGTTTGATGGAGGCTAGATTATTTCCGAGTATCTAAAGATGTTCTGCCTTTGATTTTAAGAATTCAACATCAAACTTTAGTCGAATGATCGGACCATTGTCCGATTAGCCTGGAGTTGAAGTAGTTTATTTATTTTGAGGTTTTTCTTCGTTGTCTTTTTGCATAGCAATGATAAGCTCTTTGGCTGTTTCATATGTGTTTTTTGATATTCATCATGTATTTGGACTTTTGAAAGAAATTCCTTTTACTGAATTTACCGTTAGTTTTACGTCTGCATAGCTAGAAACTATTAATTCGTTTTGGTGTCAAAATTTAAATATTCATCAGTCTGTAGTACGCGACTGATAAGATGGTTGATCTAAATTGTTTTTTTGTGGAAATTCTTCATTGTCTTTTCTTATGCTACAAAATAGCTTTTTAAGTGCCTTATATGTATTATCCGATTGTCATCATGACCAAGTAAAAGTCACACTTTCCATTGGTGGAATGGTTTCTATTTCTATTTTATCTTCAGTTTCGGAAACTTTTAATATTCAACTTCACATATCTTCATAACGAGATTCTGAATGATTCATGTTATTTTGTAATATGTAAAAAAAAACTAACAAGATGTTTTCAGTTTTATAATTAACGATAGCTATAAGTCAAGTATATCTTGTAAATAAATATTAAATTAATATAAATATAGTGTTTTTTATATTCTATGTGTATAAAATGGGAGATGGTGAAAAAAAAACTAACCGACCTGGAATTAGTGATATGGATAAAGAAGTTACTACTTGAGTAGCAGATGGGCAATTTCTAGATATGTCTGATGAAGAAAGAAAACACCTTATCGCTGCTTTGAATGAAAAGGATCCAGAATTAGCAAAGCAGGAAGCAGAATATGTGGAAAGGGCGAAATATTTGATGCCAGTTTTTGTTAAAAAATTTAAAGAAGCTTCTGATGAAAGATTTAAAGAATTAGATAAGGAAGATGAAGAAACAAATTAAAAATTTAAATAACTGACTGGAAACTTGAGAGGTTACAGCTCAAAGGTCAGTTTTTTCTTGGAAAAAGACTAAGGAGATATTATCGGCAGATTTATTTAGAAATCTACAAAGAGCCCTTTCTCCGAAGGATAATATTTTCTTGGATAGCAATGATAAACGATTATATATTGTAGTGGATAGGAATAAATTACCAGAAAATTTCGTAAAACTTTTTGAATTGGACTTAAACTCTCCAGATGTAGAAGATCAGGTTAAAAGTCTTTTTCAGAGAGCTAGATTATTAGATCCGAATTCACACTCTGCAAGGATTGTTTTCGTTGATGATAAGGTTGTAGTTTTTAGAAATGAAGAGAAATTGGTTCATAAAGAAATTAAAAATCTAACTCAATGAGAAAAAAAACGTTCTGAAGTTGTGACAACATTCAATACTTTTTCAAATATTTATGACTCAATTAGAAGTCAGTATCATATTATCCATGGTTCAGAAGATAGACAAGATGATTGTAAAAGACATCAGCAGGCGCTTTTGAAATTAGCACAGGAAGTTAAACTTTTGTGAATAAAAAATGTGAAAGATTGAGAATGGAAAAGAAAGATAGATGAAATTATAAAAGAAACTGAGAATGCGAAAAACTTTAGAGTTTTGGCGGCCAATTTACAAAATTTACAAAGTCTGACTTTGAAAAATTCAAGTATAGACTCTAATTTATTGGAATGAGCAAAAAATAAATTTAAGAATAGATTTTCTGATTTACAAGATATTTTGGGTGTGGTAAATAGACAGCTTAATGGTTTGGAGAATATTCTGGTTGAACATGAAAATTTATTGGAAATGTTTTTGTCCCAGCTAGCATTTACCGATAGAAATATGGCTTTGGATAACTATCAGAAATGATATAAGTCATTAAAGAACAAATACTGAGACATTTCCCCTTTCTCTGTATTTTTCGACTGGATAAACAAATATAAGTCGGATGAGGTCATTTCTCATAAATTTATATTAGCAATAAGTAGACTTTTGAAAGACTACAAAAAAGAACATAAGAAAAAACTTTCATGAAAGGATGTAGAATTTGAATGATTTGATGAAGTCAAAGATAGTTTGAAATCTATGGAAGAACTTATACTAAAAAGTAATTTGGAATAATTACCATTTTCTTCGAGATGGACAGGCTTGATTTACATCGATATGAGCAAATCCAGGGAAGTTTATTCAGTCTA
>JAYSML010000150.1:0-4235 GCA_043724745.1 bacterium | reverse complement strand
GATAACAAAAACTTAATATAGAATTTTTTGTTACAAATCTTAATACTTGACAAATTCCATAATTTGATTATAATAATCGAGGTAATCTTTTATTTATATATCAATTATTTATGATTAATTTTCTTAAATTTAAAGAAAAAACTACCAAGCCAAACCCAAAATTATGACATTGAGAAGAAATAGCAGAAGCCTTAAAGAAAGATCCAGAGCAAATCATTTCAGAAAATTTGGAATTATTAATATGAAAAAATCCAACACGAACCATATCCGAAGAACAAAGAGAAAAATACAGAAACAAGCATCAATTAGTTACCAAAAATATCTGAGATCAAGAAGTAGATTATATTTCTCCTGATATTTATTTAAAACTTGTAGATAAAAAAGTTCTCAAACAAAATTACAAATTTTTCGAGGAAATACTTAGAGCTTCTTGATGAATAAAAGACTGAAAACAACAAAATGAAGTAAATGATTGAGGAATTATTTACAGAAAACTAGAAGAAATGAATATTCCAAAATGATTTATGAGAACTTGTGTAAGTTACGATAAAACAATACGAGATGAATGATTTAGCATTCCAACTTACAATCCCACAACAAGAACTTTTGAATTATTTTCTGTAAATAAGAATGGTTATAAACGAACTGTTCTCGTCACAAACACATATCACGTTTGTCCATGATTACCAGTAAAAGAAAATGATTAAGTTTTATTCACTAATCTTACTTTATGACTATAAACACATCTTCAAGTCAACCAGAACAAAAAACAAAAGATAACAACTTTTGAAAGATTTGATTAAACCTTTGACAAAAGATTAAAGGAATTCTCTCTTCTAATAATAAAGAAACTACTGAAGAATCTCCTACTTTAAAAGCGCTAAAAGAGTTTATATGAGAAAATCCAACTTGGACACTATCAAAAGAAATTAGGGGAAATTATGGTAAATGAGATGGAGTACGAACAAAAAGCACAAATCAAAATCTTTTTGGTTTTTGAAAAGAAGTAGATTATATCGCAGAAAAAGATGCATTAGGTTCAGATGTCTACAAAGAAATAATAGATGAAAGAACAATTGAAAAAAAACATCAACAATTTTTAGAGTTTATGAATGCTCGACTAGGCACAGACAATCGAGATGAAAGAATAAAAATAGACGGCACAGATAAAGCAATAAAAGAAGGAAATACAATTACAATTCCAAAAGAAAAAGTAGAAGAACTATATTCATTTCTAGAAAAACTTTGATTTCCAAAAGGTGGTACAGATCAATATGGAAACATGCAAAGTACAGATAACTTTAATATCAGAATATTCCGTCCCAATGGTTCTAGTCTAAATATGACAGTATATAAAGACGAGGTTAAGTTTAATTTTTATTCAGACAAATACTGATATGCTGCTATTTGACTACCAAATAGTATAAAAAAATAATCTATATTTTTCATCAACTACATATAAACTCTTTTAGAAAATCTATATAATCATCTATATCATCACTATATTTACACGATCTCATTTCTAATAATTTTTCTTCAATATCAGAAAGACTCACAATAGCATATTCTATAGCCTCATGCACACTTTTTTCTATTATATTATTTTTGAATTTTTCTATATAAGGATTATCCATCATTAGAATTATCAATTAATCCCATGACATTTTTTATATTTTTTACCAGATCCACAAGGACATAGATCATTTGGTCTAGGCTTATGTGAAACGTTAGAATTATCCACAGCTACTTTTTCTCCACTGTCTCAAGCCTCGAAAACCTCTATTCATTCTTCACTTTCAAAAACTCTTTTATCTGATTTTACTCCAGGATTTTTTACTCCATTGAAATCTTTGCTAATTTCCTCAAGCATTTTGATATATTCTTTTTCTGTATTTTGAGGATTGATAACTATTCTCTGTGCCTGTTCCTGTTTTTGAATCGCTTCGAAATCTATACTAACCACATATGATGTAATATCAAATTTTAATCTATACAATAGACTCTGAAACTTTTCAAAAGCTTCTGTCTTGTAAACTACCAAAGGATCCAATTGAGCATATCACATAAGTCCAACCTTATCTCTTAGGTACTCCATCTCATCTATATGTTTTACTCGTAATGTATCTATATTATATAGATATACCTCTCTCATTACCTGGTATAATCTATTATTATCAACTGCTGAGAATTTCTTCTCAACCTGATCAATCATATATTCTGGCAATTCTTCCATAAGTTTAGTATAATCCATAGCTACGAATTTTTCATAGTCATTAGATCCCATATTGAAAGAAAATTCTTTTTTCATAATAGCCAAATAGTCAGTTACAGACTGATTCATTTGTTGAGCAGCAGTAATTTGTTTTTTGAGTATATCCACCATATTTATTCTTATTTCATCTCTTACTTCATCTACAAATGCATCTTTTTTCTCCTGTTCAAATTCACTTTGCAAAATTTGATCTCTCTTTCTATATATAGCCTGTCTTTGTTTATTTATTACATTATCATACTCGAACAAATGTTTTCTTATACCGAAATGTCGTCATTCCATTTGTTTTTGTGCTCTTACTATAGAATTAGTAAATTGTTTTTGGGTAAGCTCTAGATCTTCAAGATCATTCTTTGACATCAAAAGTGAAGCCATAGATTGAATTCTTTCTCCACCAATTTTTTTCATAATCAGATCATCCAAAGCTACAAAGAAAACTGAAAATCATGGATCTCATTGTCTACCCGCACGTCATCTAAGCTGATTATCTATCCTTCTAGACTCATGTTTTTCAGTTCAAAGTATAAATAGTCCATAATGGAATTCTCTCTCCTCTATTTCCTTATCCCCACATTTGAAAATAATTTGAGCAAACGATTCTATATTTGATTTTTTATTTGTATTGAAAATAATTTTAAACTGAACTCCATCTCACATATCCAACCATTTTTTCTGAGCTTCCAAAACTTGTTCCTCTGTCATAGAGAAAACTTTTTTAATAGCATCTATAGTCAGTTCAAATTCTAAACTAGAGTAAATAAACGCAGAAACTCAAATCTGATTTTTTATCTGTTTTGATATTCGATTTGCATAATTATCTGCCAATTTTTCATTCAATCATTTTTCGAGTTTAATATCGGTTCCCCTTCAAGCCATATTTGTAGCCACCACAACATTTTTATATTTTCCAGCCTGTGATACTATATGTGCTTCCTGTTCATGATACTTAGCATTCAATACATAGTGAGTGATATTTTCTCTATCCAAAAGCCTAGAAACAAATTCTGATGTATCTATAGCAGATGTTCATATCAAAATTGGTTGTCACATCTCATGTGCGAACTGAATATATTGCTTTACAAATTTCCATTTAGCTTGTTGATTGAAATAGACCTTATCATTTTTATCTACTCTAATAGTTGGTCTATTTGTTGGTACCTCCAATACAGCCAACGAATATATTTTTTCAAATTCTTCTCCCTCGGTAGTAGCAGTACCTGTCATACCAGCCAGTTTTTTATATTGTTTGAAAAAATTTTGATAAGTAATAGTAGCTAGAGTCTTAGATTCTCTTTGGATTTTTACTCATTCCTTGGCCTCTATTGCCTGGTGTAATCATTCAGAAAACCTTCTACCAGACATAGTACGTCAAGTATGTTCATCTACTATCAAAACCTCATCATCTTTGACTATATATTCTCTATCTATCAAATATACTGATTCAGCTCTAAGTGCATTCTCTATATGATGAATTTCCTCATAACCAATATCTCTATATAGATTTTCTACTCATAATATTTTTTCCAATTTCTCTATTCACCTAGAACTAAGTATAGCTGTTTTAGTTTTTTCATCTATATAATAATCCCCATCTTCGGTGTCATCATCAGCCTTATTGTCTGATATTAGTTCTTGCAAAAGTCATTTTGAAACTTTTTTCTTGGCGGTGCAAGACTGAAGTCATTTTATAATCTTAGCATAATAAGAGTATTTATCCGTAGCCTCTGCATTTGGTTCAGATATAATAAGAGGAGTTCTAGCCTCATCTATCAATATACTATCTATTTCATCTACGATTGCATAATTCAATGGCCTCCACATAAGTCATCTTTCCTTCATAGATTTTACCAAGTTATCTCTTAGATAGTCAAATCCAAGTTCAGAGTTTTCTACATAAGTAATATCTTTTGAATATTCCTCTCTTCTTTGTTGTAATGAGGTTTGCTTAGTCACACAACCAACA
>JAYSML010000149.1:0-9946 GCA_043724745.1 bacterium | reverse complement strand
ATAGTTCAAGTATAGTTTGCTGGCTGTTGTAGGGCTGGGATATCTATTTTAACCACAACCTGGGCTCCATATGTTCCTGTTTTTCATCAATTAGATGCGGCATCTCTCTTGATAAAGGTAAGAGGCGATGAAACTCCAAGATAAACCCCAGTAATAGCCGTAACCACATTTGCATTGGCAGTACCTGCTCTCAATGTTATACCTCATGATGTCTTAATATATATATTACTCTTGGATATAATGATTGAATTATATTGTAAATCAGAGAAGGCCAATGTAGTATAATAGCCTGGATCTGCTCAGAGTCCATCAACTACATCGAAATAATCACTTGCTCATGTGAAAGATTTTTCCAAAGAGTTTATAGCTCCAGCTACTCATGTCGAGCCAAAAGAAAAACTAGCAGGACCAGACAAAGACAAAGATCCACCAGCTTGAGTTATCCAATCTACAGAAGCAATTGTAGAACCTATATTTCCATGGCTATCTTTAAACATAAATGTAAAATTTCCATTTCATGTAAAAGTATAAAGTCAGCTTCAATTATTATTGACTATAGTAATACCATTCTCAGAGAAACCAGTCAATGTGGCAATCACAGGATTCGTCGTAGGAACAGTAGTACTATAAGATACACTCGCAGTTGCGATAATTCATCTAACTGAACGATCTTGATAAAGCGAAACAACTTCACCCGTAGATAATGTTTTATTATAAATACGCACATCATCTATATATCCATCGAAATAGTTTGTCGCAGTAGCAACGTATCTTCATACTCTGATTTGAGGATTTATAGTACCAGAAAACAAAGTAGACGTAGCATTTGTTGCTTCTAAGTTTCAGTTTACATAAAGTCTTCTATCAGTTGCCGAATTAAATACTCATACAACATGATACCAGGCCCCTGTAGATAGGATATGTAAAGAAGTCGTTGTGGTTGCTGTAGTATTAGTTGCCACCATTGATGCAGCTCAAGCTACCAATTGAATTCCATAATATGTAGTCGTTGTTCAAGAGTTTCACATCATTATTATCGCGTCATTTCATGCTATAGTTCTTGGGTTTACCCAAGCCGAAAGGGTAAATGGATAGACAGTAAGTCATATACCTGTCCTCTGTGCATATTGACTAGTTCCATTTAGAGAAAATACCTGTTCCCCAGTCAAAATAGGATTTGTCATACTTCAAAATCCACTGAAAGCGTTTGCATTAGAAGTGCTATCCAAAACATTAGTCGCATTCATATTTCAGGCTAATAACACCTTAAGATTAGCGTCTGATACAGAATCCAAAAATATATTATCCTGAGCATCTCGTACACCACCCACTCCGCTATATTGAGCATAAACTATATTATTACCAGTACTACCACTCAGAAACCGGCTATATGATGGACTATACAAAACCCAAGAAGCACCGGCCAAAGCTCAAGTATTGTTTGCAAATCTCATATGGGTCATTCATGTCACGTCTGATACAAGAGTTACTCAGCTAGTGTAGGTATTAATTGTCCCTGTATTTATATTAAATTCGCCATCATTAATATATTGAACTGGAGGACTCACCTTAACACGTGAAGCGTAAATATTCTTAATATCCCAAATCGATAGAGTTTTATTATATATACGTATGTCATCCATATATCCAGTGAAATAGTTAGTAGTAGAACCCACATATCTTCATACTCTGATTTGAGGATTTGTAGTACCAGAAAACAAAGTAGACGTAACCTGTGTAGCCATTTGATCACCATTTACATATAATATCCTACTGGTCGCCGAAGCAAAAACCCCAACAATATGATACCACACTCATGTAGCCAAAGCCATTGGACTAGTACCTACATATGAAGTAGTATTTCTAGCTACAATTGCCGGATATCAGGTTGTTGTTATTTCTAATCCATAATATATAGTCGTAGAACCAGAATTTCACAGATGCACTATAGATTGTGTTGTACCCAATTTGGTAGTGTTTACCCAAGCAGAAATGGTAAAAGGATATGCAGTAAGTCAGATACCTGTTCTCTGGGCATACTGACTAGTTCCATTAAAAGAAAACACCTGTTCGCCAGAAAGAATAGGATTTCATATTCATCACATACCACTAAAAGCATTTGCATTGGCAGTAGTATCCAAAACATTGGTTGAATTCATACTTCAGTTTAATGATACCTTGAGATTACCTCAAGTATTACTTGTATTTAGAAATATTGTATCTGATATAGATTGTATTCCATAACTTCAACTAAATTGGGCATACACAGTTTTATATCAATCTCCAGTCAGTATATTCCAACTATATCATGTATTATATGTTACTCGAGCAGCTCATGTCAAAGATACTCATGTATTGGCAAACCTCATATGAGTAGCTCAAGATATATCACTATTCAATGTCACAGTCGTGCCATTTGTAGAAAAGACATCGTTATTTATAAAAAAAGTACCAATAGGTAAGCTTATTGCAAATACCGTGAAATGTGTAGTTTCAAATTCTACATAAGGTTCTCCATTTTTCAGAAAGACTTTTTGTGATGCCATATAAGTCCAAGTTTGTCCATCATTAGAATAATTTATATCAATCAGATTTCATTCCTTTTGTCATGGTGCTGGCATCTTTATTTTTGAGGAAATTTTAGTTCAGCTCAAATCTTCCAAAAGAATCTTTTCATCATTTCATCCAACATCCAAAACAGATATCACATCTTGGCCAGTAAGTTCATCAGCCACCGATTTATCTAGAAATTCAGGAGAAATTAAGGTTCATGTAAATATATTTCAATCTTCAGTTTTCAAAACAGTTCATTCCTCAAAAGTTACCTCAGCAATATTTCCATCCAAAGTATTACTAGATTGGAAAATCAAAGGCAGATCTATTTTTCCGCTAAGCATAGAAAAATCTATATCCTCATTTCATACAAATACACCAGTACCAAAGATACTTTCCAAACTATATCTATTTTGTATAAAATACTCCTTCACCTTATTCAAAAGTTCAGCATATTTATCTTTCTCCGTTACGAAATTCTGCATAGAACCACCACCAAAAACATTGGATATACCATTCAAAAGATTTTGTTTATATGTCACATATTCCTTATCAAACCAAGTTCTAGTACCAGGACCAAAAAATCATCTCAAAGCAACGCTATCCTGATCAGTCAAAATAGCTTTCGATAATTGATATTGATATACCGCCTCTATTGTATTTTCATCATAAATTCCATTTAAAGCTCCAGAAAGAAATCAAAGCGATATCAGAATGTTTTGTAAATCAAAAACTTTATGATTGTATACTCATCTCTCAAAAGCCAAGTCAAAATAACCCTGATCTATCTGTATCACATTTTCTTGAATTCCGGTATTTTGGCTTCACGAAAGTATCTCTTCTAATCATGAACTATGGTTTTGATCCTGGATAATCTCTTTAACTATTTCTTGTAAATTTCCAGACAAATGAGAGTCTAATCCTCAAGTCAAAACCTCATCTAAATTTGGTCATATATCTGGCACCACTGGCACCTCATCAAGAAACTCAGAAGAACCTGATAAAATATCTCACTGATTATTTCCTGTATCTTGGGGCAAAGTTTCATCCACTACAGGATTTTCGATAACCGGCTCCTCTATAATAGGAGCTTCTTCTAAACTTGGATTTTCTGCAACTGGACTATTTTCTACCACAGTACTCTGGATAACAGGTTCTGTAGCCAATACCTCATCTGCAAATGTAGGAGCAAACAAAAATGAGTTAAAATTTAATGAAAAAAATACAACAAAAATATTTATAAAGACATATGCTTTATTGATTTTAGGTTTTATTAGATTTTTATGATAATTTGGGAACATATAAGCTATTTCTACATCTAAATCTCACAATTCAATTATAGAGACAAACCACAAAAAAAACAAAAAAATAACAGTTCTCAAAGCATTTAAACTTGTCTTTTTTTACTTTTATGATATATTTTGAGAGAACTAATATGTCACAAGAAACAACTTGAATTTTCCTAGCATAAAAATATCAAGAATCCAGACTTTCAACTTTATAACTTTTGACTAATATGATCCGCCCTACTCGAGACCAATATTTCATGTTATCTGCCATAATGATGGCTACACGTGCTTCTTGTATCAAATTTAGATCATGAGCCGTGATAGTAAAATACAATAGGATCGTTGCTTCAGGTTACAATTGAAATCCAAAATGAATCACTAGTTGTCACGAACAATGATTTTGCAACAAAGACAAAGCCAATGTAGATCGGACACAAAAATGATCCTGACATTGTCTGGCTACACATGCAGAAGCCAATGCAATCATACAAAATCACGAACAAAGTATAGAATGAGCAACAATGTATTGCCTACACTTCCCTTGTAACGAATGTGCCAAGCTTATAGTTTCATCTGGAATCAAAGAAGTAGTTTATCTTAAGATGTACCGCGAAGCTGTATCAAACTCAGAAATGATGTTTAATGCCGCCTGAGTAAGATTCAGAAAAATGGAACTTGATTATGATCAATGTATAACAAATATAGAAGAAGTCATGACGTCTACTAAGGAGTAATTTTTATATCAATCAAATATCTCACATAATTCTTTGTGTTAAGTGTTCATCGGTTTCATTTTTATAAATTTCATCATAGTTTGGATTGAAAATATATACAGGAACATCTCTATATGAATTTTTATGTTGATCCATTGCCAATACCAAAGAATCAGCAACAGTCTGTCCACTAACCCAATAATCCTTATCTGGACAGTGATTTCTAAAGTTTTCTTCTGTCTCAGTCCTAACTGTAGAGGCTGAGATACAAACAGATTGTATATTTTTATTCCAATTTGAAAGAGAATTTATTTCCTCTCTCAGAATTTTATTTGTTTTTACCATAGACTGAAAAACAGTTGGTATATAATTTTTATGATCAGTTAGAGAACATATTGTTCAAATAGACATTTTTTTATCAGAGCATTTTCTAGATATGATTCCAAACACATTTCTAAATGTAGTCAACAAAGAATGATATGATCTATCATCTATTCAATCTCAATCTGAATCTTGCGAAATAAGTTTTTGTAAAAGTTCTGGTTTTTCTTTTAATAGTGGATGATTTGTATCTAAATCGGGTATTTCGGCTATCGCATAGCAACAGTTATGAAATATTTTAATAATCTCGACTTGGGACATATCTATAACCGCCAAGACTTTATTTAAAATTTTTGATGTGCTTTCATAATCTGCAAGATCAGAAATTTGAACATTTAAAACATTAGCAATATCACAACCTTTCCTAGAGAGTCCTATGGTGATATCATTAGGATTTGCTATTTTCTCTAATATAGACTTACCAACATAATTAGACGCAGCCGTTACAATGTTAAGATTCATAAATACAAAATAATTAAAATAAAATAAAATAAAATTAAACCTATTTCTCTCTTAAATCTTTCGGTCATTTGTTCATCAGTTTCATACTTATAATACTGTTCATATCTTGGGTTATGGATGTATAAGTCTGCATCACTATATTCATTAACAAATACAGAATTTCTTTCCAATATTGAATAAACAACAGATTCTTCTTTAAGCCAATACTGATGTTCTCAATATTTCCTATGATTTAGTTCACTTTCAGTAGCGATTGTTCAAACAGAAACACAAACTCATTTATATGTTCAATCATTTTCACATAATCATGAAACATAGTTTCTTAATAATTTATTTGTCCTGATCATAGACTTATGTGAAGAGGGTTCTCGATCTTTTTTATCTAATAATGTTCATATGATATTTATATATTTAGGAATTTTTCATTTTCCTATACCTTTCAAAAAGTCTACAACAATATTATGAATATTATTAAAAGTCGTATAAGTACAATTAAAGACTTCATCATCAATTCCGTCCTTATCCAAATCTAAAGCAATATATCTAGGATCGTCAATTCCGGTCAATTCATTTTTGATTTTTGCAGCCGTATGTATTATATGTATGCTAGATACTTTTTCGAAATCTATCGTACAAAAAACCTCATAGAGTTTCTTTTTAGTTTCTTCTTTATCCAAGAGATCAAGTTTAAGATCGATAATGTTAGACACCTCACATCATCTTCTTGAAATTCATATCGTAACATCATCATCGTTTGTAATATGTTTCAAGAAAGCCTTTCCCAAAGAATTACTAGAACCTGTAACTATATTGAGTTTCATAATAGATATTGGCAATAAGATAAATATTCTTTATTTGACATTTAGATGTTTAATGATATAACATTAAATGTAAATAGATTTGATAATTTTAGATAAATAATTATCATTATGTGATAATATCAAATACCGTTAAAATTTTATGTAAAGAAAATTTTATGGATATTTGATATATACAAAGCTGAAATAGCTTAGTATAATATTAAATAATGCTAATTTTAGTTATTAAGAAAAAACATGATCCTATTTGACCAATTATATGACATCATCATCCATAAACTCATCGACCATAAATGAGCAAGCATACAAGAATTACATATCTATATCACAAGAGAATATCAGATTTCTTTGCCAAATTTTTATAAAGTGATATGAAAACTGGTAGACGATCAAATTATTATCAAAGAAAATGGAAAACTTTTTTTGCACAATAGACGAGTACTTGGATTTTTAGATTTAGCAGATGAACTAAAGAAAACATATTTAAGCGAAACCTCCAACATAACGCTTCTATTAGAATGACAATCTATGTATCACGAAGCGACAAGTATAGAGAGTCTAGATTGAGTACGAGGAGATTGGATGTTGGCAGTCAATAGAATTTATGGAAAAGAAGAATCTACTTATGTATACCAAGCCCACCCTTATTATACATTATGAATGAACAAAACTGAAATGGCATTTTTTTCACAAGCAAATAAATTAGCTGATGTATATTTTCTATCCTGAAATATCGGTTTTTTAGACACATACTGAACAAACCTTTATACAAAAATATGAATAAAAGCAAAAAATAGCGACAAACTGCCCTTTCTCAAAGATGGATATTGTGTGACCATGGTTGGAGATTTTATTTTTGAAGTTTTATATCCAAAAGAAATTAGTGATTATTTCAAAATATTTTTTGATAGCATCAAAGACATAAAAGACTTTAATCCTGACTTATTTCATCGCATTTTCGAGATGAAAGCGAATTGTAAACTCACAGTCAGACGTGATAATAATCAAGCCAAAAATATAAAAAACATATTCAATAAAGAATTTAACAAAAAATAAAAAAGACGTCATTCACAGACGCCTTTGATATTAATCTTTCTAATTCATCAAACCTTTAAAAACTCCAACACTATCTAATTTTTCCCAACTAAATTCCTCTCTTCAGAAATGACCATAAGCCGCTGTCGCAGCGAAAATAGGATTTCTAAGATCTAGTTTTTCTATAATTCCTTTTGGGCTAAGATCGAAATCAGATTTTACAACATCTATAATTTTTTGTAAATCAATTTTTTCTGTCCCAAAACAATCTACATAAATGCTTACTGGCTGGATTACTCATATCGCGTATCCTATTTGGATCTCACACCTATCACAAATTCCACTTGCTACAATATTTTTCGCCAAATACCTCGCAATATAAGCTCAGCTTCTATCTACTTTTGTAGGATCCTTTCCCGAAAATGCTCCTCATCCATGTCTTCATACTCAACCATAAGTATCTACAATTATTTTTCTTCATGTAAGTCATGTATCTCCAGCAGGTCATCATACATGGAAGTTTCCTGTAGGATTAATGAAATATTTGGTATTTTCATCTATCATATCACCAACTATTGGCTTCACCACATATTCTTTCACATCATTTCTAAGCTGTTCTTGAGTCACCTTATCACTATGTTGACTAGAAACCACTATAGTATCTATTCTAATTGGTTTATTGTTTTCATACTCAACAGTTACTTGAGTCTTTCCATCAGGCCAAATATAATCCAATGTCCCATCTTTCCTAACCTTAGCCAATTGTTTAGCCAATTTATGTGATAAATCTATAGGTAAAGGAAGATAAGAATCTGATTCATTACTCGCATATCCATACATTATTCACTGATCTCCTGCTCATCCAGTATCTACTCACATAGCGATATCGGGCGATTGAGTATGTAGAAGTACTTCCACATCACAAGTTTTTCCATCGAAAAATTTTTCCTCGCTATCATATCCTATATTCACAATAGTTTCTCTCACAATCTCTTCTCGATCCACCACTGCATTTGTAGTAATCTCCCCCGCTATCACAATTTTTCCTGTAGTAGCCAGGCATTCACAAGCCACTCTAGATTTAACATCTTGAGCCAAACATGCATCCAAAATAGCATCAGAAATCTGATCACAAAGTTTATCAGGATGTCATTCCGTCACAGATTCAGAAGTAATAAAATGTTTCATATTCATCTTCATTAAATAATAAAAAGTTTAGAGAAAGGGGAATTATTTTACAAATTAAAAAAAATCTCCTCAATACCAAGAGAAAAGATTTATCCAATAATTTAATGATAATATCTCCCCCGTTAAGGGTAGGATTTAGCACCTGTACCGCATTGGTATGGTTGCTGGAGTGCATAACGAGCCTAATCTCTATCACTCTCTCTTGATATTGTAAGCTCAATATAAAAATTTGATTAATTATTACAATAGAATATTTCCATCCAATTTCATTTTAACTATATCTCCTCTTTTGAAACTAGAGTCCAAATCTACTTGAATATAATTTTCGGTCCATCACTTCACCTTGCCATTTTTCATACCTTCCACCAAAACATTATGTACCTTTCAAATGTTTTTTTCCAGAAATAATTTTCTGCTTTCTTCAGCGACCTCACTCAATTTATTTTTCCTAACTTTTTTTATTTCATTCGATATCTGATTTGGTAATTTTCATGCTGGCACACCATCTCTCCTATCATGAGCAGAGAATGGAAATATATGAGCTTTTGTTATAAACGCTTCTATTCCATCATAAGTTTCCAAAAAATCTCAATCTGTCTCACCAGGAAATCAAACTATAATATCTGCTCCTATAGAAATCGAAACTCAGTCTTTTCTTTTTAAATTTTGTAATCACTTCAATGCTTGTTTTAGTTCTTTTGAAGAATAATTTCTCCTCATTTTCTCCAATATATTATCAGAAAAACTTTGTACAGAGACATGGAAATGTGGCATTATTCTAGGATTTTCCAAGATTTTTAATAAATCTGAATTTATATATTCAGGTCCCATGCTGGAAATCATAATTCTAGATATGTTCGTTTGATCCAATATTTTTTGCAAAAGTTCTGGAAATCTAGTTTCTTCTATTTTTTTCGTATCGCTAGCTCATCGAGCAGCTAAATTTATTCAGGTCAAAACTATTTCCTTTCATCATTTATTTTCAAATTCAAAAATTTCATTTATAATTTCCTCCTCTGGCCTATTTCGACTTTTTCATCTTTTCAAAACAGTCAAACAAAAGCTACAATAATTATCACATCCATTCTGAATCACAATAAACTTTTTTGTATAAATATTTTTATCACTTATTAAATTTAGTTCAGATTTTTCAGGATTTTCTCCTAGAAGAAATATTTTATTTTTAAATTTAATTAATTCTGGATATATTTCATAAAACAACTTCTCTGAAATTAAATTTCCTCTATCAAGAGTTCCACAACCTGTAATATAAACGTTAGATCCTATTTCCAACCTTTGAATCGATTCTTTCAACCACTTATTTTTTGCTCTATCCGTCACTACGCAACTTGCAATTAGAAAATTCTCTCCTTGTATAGGATTAGTTTCGAAATGGCTTAGCCATTTATTTAGATAGTACTTATTTACCTTACAACCATATATACGGTGATCTATTTTTGATGTCATAAATATATTTTATTAGATAGATATTTCTTCAAATTCCAAC
>JAYSML010000148.1:0-1731 GCA_043724745.1 bacterium | reverse complement strand
ACCGTAAGGTTTTTCACCAAGACCTTATAGATAAATCGTTATTTTTCTGAGAACTAGGACTAGATTGAGAAATAAAAAGAGTAAACTGACTTTTACCATCGGTGATAAGTGCGATTAAAAAATGATACAGATTCTTTTTCGTACCAGAAAACAATAAATATGAATTAGAATACCTGCCTTGAATAATCATCTATCCACTAAAAAACTTTTCTAATATTGTGGACTACTTCCTAAATAATAAAGACATCCCACAAATATCTGATTCCAAAAATCTAGATAATTTATACCAATGAAACAATAAATTTGAGTTTGATTTTAAACACATCAAATGACATATTTTTGCTAAAAGAGCATTAGCAATAGCTGCAGCCTGACAACACAATGTCATTATGGTTTGAGCTCCATGAAGTGGAAAAACAATGCTTAGTAAAGCACTACAAAGTATATTGCCGCCACTATGATTCGAAGAAATTATAGAACTAAGTCAGATTTATTCAGTTATCTGAAAACTTTCAAAAGAAATTCCACTAATAACACAAAGACCATTTAGACAGGTTCACCATACAGCCTCCAGAATATCTATAGTTTGATGAGGAACAAATTTAACGCCATGAGAGGTTTCATTAGCCCATAAATGAATATTATTTTTTGATGAACTTACTGAGTTTCCAAGAGAAGTTCTCGAAGTACTTAGACAACCAATAGAAGACAGAAATATAGTTATATCTAGGGTATCCTGAACTATACAATATCCAGCCAACTTTATGTTTGTAGCAGCTATGAATCCATGTAAATGCTGATTTTACAAAGATCCAGAAAAACCTTGCACCTGCAATATAAACGATATAAAAAGATATCAAAGCAAGATTTCCTGACCACTGTTAGATAGAATAGATATGATCCTCGAAATTCCTCGTGAAAATATAGGAAAAATCCTTGATAATATAAAATGAGAAAGCTCTGAAGCTATATGAGAAAAAGTAATAAAGGCACGAATAATCCAACAAAAAAGATTTGAAAAATCAAAAATAACTACAAATTCTCAAATGTGACCCAAAGAGATAGATGAGTTTATTATACTAGATTCTTCTTCCAAAGACTTCTTGACCCAGGCCTCACAAAAGCTTTTTTTGTCTCCAAGAGTTATCCATAGAACAATCAAACTAGCTAGAACCATAGCTGATATGGATTGACAGGAAAATCTAGAAATCAGACATTTAGCAGAGGCTATACAATACAGATCCAAAACTATGTTTGTGGAGGAAGATTAATTTCTTCTCGAAGTCTAATCCACAAAAGCGAATCCAAATGTAATGGTGGAATAGAATATTTTTCCGAAATTTTTTGTAAATAATCCTGAATATATTTTCCATCTATATTAAATTTTTCTCATATCTTGGTAATTCTAGAATCCACAGGAATTTTTATATTCATTGGATATTTTATAAACTTGGCAAATACAATTCTCGCTCCATAACCAAACATTTTAACTGCAAACGTCATAGTTTTATCAGCATTTTTCATTCACATTATATTCACCATCTTTTCCAATAGAACTTCCATATTATCATAATAATATTCCATTTTTTCATATTCGCCCTCAAAGAAAAATTTATCAAACTTCAAAAGTCTATTTTTTTTGAGATTATAAAGTCTCTTATTGTATTTACTGCTGGTCAAAAAGCCATACCACCAATCTGCATTACTTTTTCATTTATTAAACAATTCATA
>JAYSML010000147.1:0-10843 GCA_043724745.1 bacterium | reverse complement strand
TTCAATCAGGATTTTTTATTTTTGTTTCTTCGTTTTGCTCGATTTCTGTGTTGGCTTTTTTTGCTGTCATGATAATAAGTTAATATAAAACCAAGCTGAATATAAACAAATACACATAAATATCAATTACCGACTGCTATAATCTGTTGTCATGTTTTTACAACAATGGACAATATAGCAGATTCTACTTCTTTTTTGGCTTGGCTGCATGTATACTTCGGATATATTCGAATATACCTACTAAAGTATTATATACCTCATTATTTTCTATTATGATTGCATGTGGACTATCATTTTTATCGAAAAACAAAATTGAAACTTTTCAAGGTCAATAAATATTTATATCGGCATGTATTGGCAATGGAAAATCTTGTATAACGACAGTCTTTCTTCCATATTTTTTATCGTCGATCAACTCTTTTTTTACATCTGTATCATCTGCAGTTACTATTCTTCTCGAAATAAGTCATTTTTCTTTTCTGAGTAATCTATAACGTCAGATATGTCCTGAAAAGGATTTTTTATGTTTTTTGGGGGTTCATAAAATTACTCTCATATCCTCTGTTGTTTCAGAAAAATCAGCGAATAAATTTTCCAATCATCAGACTCATTCCAGGTATTTTATTTTGGGAGCTGATCAAATTTTTTCCACAATAGCTAACAACTCAGGAGCTTTTTCTTTAAATTCCAAAAACTTTTGTTCTAATTTATCTAGAAGAACTTTTGGTGAAACCGCTGAGAAATATGTTACTTCTTTTCTTTCAATTGTGTTTACTATTCCTTTATTTTTCAAATCTTTGAGGAGTGTATATGCCGTTACTCTTTTGATTCAACTATTCCTTGCTATGGTGCTAGCTGGACTAGACCCAAGCTCTAGTGCTGCTAAATATAGCTTGGCTTCTTTTTCACTTAAACCATAGTTTTGAAGCGTGGTCAATAATAATGTATCCATGAATATATTATAAAAGATAAACTACTTTATAATTATACAGCCAAAGGCATAAAAATGCAAATTTTATGAAATAAAATTTATAAACAAATTTACAATAAGAAACACATAAACAAATTCTTTTTAAAAAAACATGATTAAAATAAAGCGTCTGTCCATTTGTTTTTTGACATACAATATTATTCAATTACCTATTGAAATCTTTTAATATTTTATTATCAGTAATTTGGTATTTATAAGTAAAATAAAAATAAATGAATGAAATTTTGATAAATTACTCCTCAGATTCTGATATATCTTTTTCTAAATTGAAGTCAGGAGAAATCTGAAAAGATAATTTGAAAGATAAAGTTTTGAAACTAATTGAGATATTTGATGTAAAATGAATTTTGCCTGAAGATAGTGATTGGAATCGAAAATTTTCGCTCGTGAAGTCGAAGCCAAATTTTATGTATTATATATGAGATTTATCACTTTTGAATAGACATATAATCTCTATCGTGTGACCAAGAAAACATAGTGAATATGCGAATAAAGTTTTGGAGAAATTATTTGGAATAGTCAAAAAATATGATATTGTAACTATGTCGGGGTTGGCGGATGGAGTAGATCAACTTTGCCACAACTATTCTATAGCAGAAGGAATACCTACGATAGCTGTATTAGGCTCATGAATTTGATGGTATCTGAAATCAAGCAAACGCAATTTACTAGAAAAAATAGTAGAAAACTGATGATTGATTTTATCGGAATATAAATTATTTTCTGGACCGACATCTTATAGCTTTCCTCAAAGAAACCGCTTGATTGCTGGACTTGCTGATATTGTGTTTTTGCCAGAGGCTGGTGAGCAATCTGGAAGTTTAATTACTGCAAAATTTGCATTCGATATGCATAAGCCGGTTTATGGGGTGCCAAATAATATTTTCTCTAGCTCTAGTGAAGGACTAAATAAGATGATAAGCGATGGAAAAATACAAATGATAAGCGATTTTGATCAAATGATGAAAAAGCATTTCAAGATGACAGACTATGCTGGTGGATGGAGGAATTTAGAAACAAAATGACTAAATGAAATAGAGATGAAAATTTTAACTATAATATCAGAAAAAAGCTGATCAGATTTGAACGATTTGACCAGTAATTCGGGATTGGAAATAAATGATATTATGTTGTATTTGACTACATTGGAAATGCAATGATTGATATATCAAGAGAATCCTTGATTTTATCAGAGAAGTTAAATTAAAGATCGCTCTTTGTCTGAAAATTTTTCTTGTGTAAATAAAGATTCACATTCTTTCTTAATTGCAAGAATATCTTCTTCATCTAATGCCTGGAATCATTCTTTATGTCATGGAAGAATAGGTTCTCCATATTTTTGAATTATTGCATCTATTGCTCTAGCATATAAGTGTATATGTAATTCAGGTTTTCGGTTTCAATTATCTTGGTAGTTTATTCTGCCTATTTTTACTCATCTTTGAGACATTCACTCCTTCATAGCAAGTCATGAAATTATAGTAAATCTCATTAATTCAATGGCTTGTTTTGGTGATAAATGGCTTCTATCTTCTATTGGAAATTTCGGACTAATTTTCAGATGTCATCATTCTGTTCTATCAACCTCTGGTTTTTCATGAGATTCTAAGATAAAATTTTCTGTTTCGTAAATTACTGCCATAGATAGGTTTATAACCAATAAAATTTATAATAATGCCTTTAAATCAATATAATCAGATTAATTTAACATAGTTCTTTGGCCTTTTTTAGTATAAATAAATCCCTTTCTACAATTCTATCTCAATGTGGATCGAATGGAACATCCTTGTCCAATAGATATATGGCTTCGTCGATATTTCTCCGTTTGAGTTGATATCACCTTTCTATCTCTTCATGAGTTAAATTATTTGAAAGTCATTTATTAGTTACTTTTCATATATAACAATATGAGGTATGTTTCCATGTAGAATTGGATTCAATGATTTTTCATAGTTCTATTGTAACTTCTATTTCACAACCCGTTTCCTCCAAGAATTCTCTCTTGAGTGCCTCTATTTTATCTTCATTTGGCTCTATTCATCATCCAGGCAGTTTATGATAGTTTCTTTTGGATACAAAAATAAGTGGAATTAATCAATCCTCATTAAAAACTACTGCTCTGCAAGACTCTCTAAATTCTTTTCTATTTCAAACTCAGTAGTTAGACAGGATAAATGTTTTTAATAATTCCATTTATAGACAAAACGAAATAAATAATATTAAATTTTAATATTTTCAAATACCATAAATTCTCATTCCTTAAGTGTAATAATTGGCAAATCTTCTTTATATTCTTTAAGATCTTTTAGTGCCTTATCAAAATCAATATTTTGTTCAATACCATCAAAGAGCTTAGCCTTCCAGTGAGGAATAAATTTAATTGGAAGAAGCCCCAATCCATCTCCTGTTCTTAGAGTTTTCAGAACATAGTAATGTTTTGCAATAAGGTCAGCACCAGCCGAAGTACCGACCAAGACTTTGCCATTTAATTCTTTAATCCAACTAATATCTTTATTTAATAAATCAAGTAATAAAGAAACATATCCTCAACGTAAAATTATAATATCTGAATTTTTTACTTGTTCAGTAAATTTGGAAGGATGAGCAAGTATAAGATCAAAGTTTTTTATATATTTCGAAAAGAAATTATGAGATTTTTTGATGTCCTCTTCCCAAGAGTCCATTGGACTAGCGAACATACAATCCAGTATTTTAATAGGTTTTTTATCAATACCCCTTATTAATTCATTACAAAATAATTTACCTCCATCTTGAGCTTTACGTATATGTCATCAAATTAGAATAACTTTTGTCATATATATAAGATATACTAGATGAAAATATCTCTAGGTTTGGCTCCGTCTTGTGGTCAAATTACACCCCTCTCTTCCAAAGCGTCCATTATCCTAGCTGCGCGAGCAAATCATAAATTTAGCTTTCTCTGTAATAATGTTGCCGATGCCTTGCGGGTTTGTGTAATTACTTGGATTGCCTGTTCTATTAATTCGTCATCATCACTAGATCAGCCTCATGAAAACACATATTCTCAGGCCTCATTTCTACTCTCAAGTAGTGCAATGATTTCTTGATTATAGATATCTTCTTCTGTGAGTCATCACATATATTTATTTCTAAGTGCTTCTACTACTTTTTCTATCTCTTCTGTGGAAACAAAAGGAGCCTGGATTCTGATTGCGGCTTTGGTATTTGGGTCTGTATAAAGCATATCTCATTTACCTAATAATGTTTCTGCTCATTTTCTACCTATTATAGTTCTACTATCTATTTCTGAAACTACTCAGAATGCTATTCTAGTTGGGATATTAGCCTTGATAAGTCAGGTAATAACGTCCACTGAAGGTCTTTGAGTTGCGATAATCAAGTGAATTCAGACTGCACGAGCTTTGGCGGAAATATGTGTAATACACTTTTCTACATCTTTTCTATTTTTGTGCATCATCAAAGAAGCCAATTCATCTACTACAAAAACGATACGAAACATTTTTTCTGCTATGATTTTGTGGTTGTATTCGTCTATATTTTTTACTCTTTTTTCTTTTAACAATCAGAATCTTCTTTCCATCTCGGCCTCAGTTCGTCTAAGCAACTTCAATGCTTTTTCTGGTTCTGAAACAATAGGAGCAAGCAGATATGGAAGTCAGGAATATAATTCCAACTCTACTTGTTTAGGATCCACCATTAGAAACTTCAACTCTGAAGGTGTATTTTGGTACATCAAAGATAAGATAAAATCATTTACTCAAACTGATTTACCAGATCATGTAGCTCATGCAACTAGAAGATGAGGCATACTATCTAAGGTCTTGATAACTACAGAACCGTCAATTGCTTTTCAGATTGCTAGATTATTATCAGATTTTTTCATTTCTTGATTAAATTCATTGGATGCTATCACATCTCCAAGTTTTACCATAGCTGGCTTAGGATTTGGAAGTTGGATTCATATATTATCAGTACCTGGGATTGGAGCTACTATTCTTAGTGATTTAGATTTGAGAGACAGTGCAATATCGTTTGCCAATCATTCGATGGTAGAAATTTTGATTCATTCTTCTGGTTTGATCCTGATTTGCACGATAGATGGTCATACATCGAATCATTCGATACTAATAGGCACATTGAATTCCATCAGTTTATCCTGCAGTCATCTAGATTTTTCCACGAAAAAGTTTTCGTCTATTGTTATCTTTTGGTTAACATTTGGATCTAGAATTGCCACATTGAATGTAGGTTTTTCTCAACCGAAGCTTATCATTGGTTTATTCTGGATTCTTTCTTTTTCTTTTTGCTCGAGTTTATTGTAAAGTGTTCTTTGGATAATTTTTTTGATTGATTGGTCGGTGACCGAATTGGAAGGTTCATCATTATATTCTTCATCATCATTGTGAGAATGCCTGGATGTAGAACTTCTTGAGGTGGAAGCTTTTTGTTTAGGTCTTTCTTCGTGGCTTATATTTATTTTGGGTAGAGAAAATCCTAAAGAATATGCTGCTCGGATAATGATTCATATAAATAAAAATATCACCAAAACTTTGACTGCTATAGCACGTCATCAGAACATTTGTTCGAGAATAAATAGAAGTGGTCGTGAAATATATCATCAGAATTCACTATATTTATTACTGATACCATCTACTATTGGGAAATTTATAATGGCTGATACAAGGAACATAATTGCCGCAAATTGTTTGATAAGTGTATTCATTAGATATCACTTCACCATAATGAGTATACCAACAAGAAAAGATAATCAGAAAAAAATATATAATCAATTCTGGCCGAAGGCGATACTAGCATTGTCAGTTAGGAATTTAAGTACTGGAGATCATTTGGCTAGATATAATGAGAAAAAGAATAATCATCCCAAGACAGTCATTCAAGCTCAGATTTTGAATTTATTTAGGACAATACTCTTTTGTCTTCTTTTTTTCCTTCTACCCACCTTGAATAATTAATGGTTAAAAATTAATAGTTAATAATTTGGAATACGCAAAAATATGTGATTTGTTTATAGATACTTATTTTTTTTGATTTTTCAATAAGAAAAGGGTGCTATGATTAGTAGCTAATCTTCGTGATAACACGAAAACCGAACTAAACATAGACACCCTGTAAAAACAAAAACTCCCTATCTGAGCTGAACTGTTAAGTACTCTTTAAGTGAATGGCTGCTTCCAAGCCAACACTGCCCAGGTCATTGGAAGAAAATATTCGCAAATATCGAATGAACTTTTTGTAATAATATGCTTTGAAAAAGCAATTAGAATTATTTTAGTTTTTTTAATTGGGTTCGTAGCTTCTCTTCATCTTTACTGAGTTTTTTGGGGATTTCCAATTTTGGTATAATATACATATCTCATTTTTTGGTGAATAATCATTTATCTCCGAATCATTTGCTTGCAATTTTTATCATATCGTGGATTTGAGTTCATTTGGGAACCTTGATTTTCATTTTTCATTCTGGATGATCTACTGTGATTTCGCCTCAGAGAACTAAATCATAGACTGAAACATTAGCTTTCACATACAGATTATCTCATTTTCTATCATATATATTGGACTGAGATACATCTATCCTGATGTATAAATCTCAATCTCATCAAGCTCAAATTCATGCATGTCATTTACCAGTAAATTTGATAAATGTACCATCTTTGATAGAAGCAGGAATTTTCACCTCTACTGTTTCTTTGGATTTATCTAGTCAAAAGTTTCAGATTTCTTTTCCATTTTTGAAATATTGTTTACCTGCTCATCCACAATGATCACAAGCCGCTTGAGTTTGAACCACTCAAAATGGTGTTTGCATATGTTTAGTTACTTTACCACGACCAGAACAAACAGAACAAGTCCTCTCCTCTACTCATGCAATTTTAGCAAATTTATTGTAAGAAACTTTTTTGTTGACTCATAGGAAAGAATCTTCAAAACTGATTTCTACGGCGATCTTGATATCTTCACCATTTCTATTTGATCTGCCTCTAGAGGAACCTCATCCGTCGAATCAACCTCCAAACATTCATCATAGTAAATCTCATATATCTCAGAAGTCAAATCCTCATCCACCGAAATCAAATCATCATCCTCATCCAGCACCGCCAAATCAACCGAAAGCAGAAGGATCTACTCAGTTTTTTCTATAATAGTCATATTGTTGTCTTTTTTTTTCGTCTGATAGGACTTGATGAGCCTCATTTACTTCTTGGAATTTTTTTTGATTTCATCATTGTTTATCAGGATGATGCTTTACGGCTGCCTTTTTGAAGGCCTTTTTAATTTCATCAGTTGTCGCATTTTCATCAATTCACAAAAGTTCGTAATAATTCTTTTTTGGGTCGAAATCCATATTTAAGGTTAGATTTAAAATAGCACTACAAAAACTTGGGTGATAATATTTTTTTTCTGAAAAAATGCAAGAAAAATATTCTGAATGGTCTTTATATTTAAACTTGACTTATTGCTTTAATTGTATAATATATGTACTATAAAACAAAAAAAATCAACTAAAATCATAAGGAGATCTTTAAAATGGCAAAAAAAACAAATCGTTGGAAACATGCGGGATTATTTATCTTAATGGTACTTTTTATCCTTAGCGTATCTATTGTGTTCTTAGAAATGGATATAAAGGAAGAAAAGAAAGAAAATGCGGATCTAGAATTTCAGATCCAGAGTTTAGAATGTGGAAAATCATTCTCAGTCACAGAAATTACTCACCATTCTGTGATAAAAAGGACTGAAAAAATCCTAAAGCATAGCAATGCCGATAAAGATAGTGTGATGATTGGTAAGTCTAACTATAAATTTATTGGGGCTAGTTATAACTGGGATGGAAAGTTTGTCTGGGAGTTGGAGAAAAATGATTCCAGCTACTTTCAAATTCTAATTGAAAATCAAGATTTAGGACTAAATATCGCCAAATGTATGACGATATATCGTATATGTAAATAAAAAAAACAAAAAAGATTAAAAGAAAACGTTATGAAAAAGATTGTAAAATGGTTTATGGAATTGACAAAAGATTCCTCTACCGAAACAAAAAAATGGGAAACACTAGTTTTCCGTACGAATGTTTTATTGAGCTGGGTTGGTTGTCTGGTTACTATCATCGCTGTTTGTGGTATTTGTTTTACATCTTGTAGTACAACTACTAATGAGGTAGAGATTAATCATCAACTTGAAAGCCTTGAGGATGGACAGACAATTACAATTGCCAATCATTCTGTTCTAAAGGAGATAAAAAAACAGATTAGCTATAACTCACATAACTTATGGACCGAAAAGGATAAATTTCATCTTGGATACAAAGAATTCAACTATCTTGGACACAAGAGAGATAGTTTGCAAAACATTGTCGAATTCTATATCGATGAAAACACTCACCAGACGCACTATAAGTTCCAACTGGGCAAAGGCAATTCACGCTTCAAAACAATGATTATAACACGTTATTAGGCCATTTGCCAAGAAGAGAGAATTCTGTTTCCAGGATTCTCTTTTTCGTTAGAAAAATTTTTATCTAATAACTTTTTTATATCGGAAATCACATTCGCTAGGACCATTGTAAAGCATCTTGCGGCTTCGCAATCTTTCATCGATCATGTTTTTGAAGTCTGAAAAAGTCGTGATAAATCAGCCTGATGCAGATTGGAAATCTACTGATAACTTCTGGTATAGTGAAGTCAAATCTTCAGGTTTCAGTCTGTTTCCATATGGTGGATTGGATATGATTCGTGATTTCTCAGGGATGACCAAAGATAGGAAATCTGATTGTTCGAAAACCACTATATCCTCTACTCCGGCATTGCGAGCATTTTCACGAGCGACCGGTATCATTTCATTATCTTTGTCATATCAGAATATGGAATATTTGGCATCGAAAATCTTGGATTTAGCTTCTTGGACTAATGAATCAAATAATTCTGGATTATAATTTTGGAAATACTGGAATGAGAAGTTTCTATTTGTACCTGGAGCGATATTTTTGGCAATCATAGCTGCCTCGATGGGAAGTGTTCATGAACCGCAAAATGGATCTACGAAAGTTTCTTTGAATTTCCATCCAGTCAATAAAATCATAGCCGCAGCGATATTTTCTTTGATAGGAGCATCACCTGTTTGAGTCCTATATCACCTTTGATAAAGGGCTTTTCATGATGTATTTACGAAGATTTGAGCATGATCGTTTTCGATATGAATTAGGATTTCTTTTTTTTCTTGGAATGGATTTTCTGGCTGAGATTGGATAGAATTTATAATGGCCTTGTGTGAGATAGATTGGATAGTTTTGGCACTAGTCAGTTGGGATTTTTTGATAGATACTGATATAGAGATTTCGTCTATATGAGAAATATATTCTGACCAAGTGGGGAAACTAGAGGTTAGATCAAAGAGTTCGTCGAATGTTTGACTTGCTCACTCAGCTAGAAGTAGATAGACTTTGTTTGCTATTCTAGACCAGATATTGATTTGGTAAATTCATTTCAAGTCTGTCTGGAGATATACTCAGGTATCGAAAGTTTTATCTATTTGAAATCATAGTCTTTTTAGTTCAGAAGACATAAGTGATGCTAATCCAAAAGGACATGTTACTAGAATTTTCATAGTTGATGTGATTAGATATTAAGGTTTAGGTAATGCTTCTTGATCGACTCGACGTTGAAGTATAAGCATAGCGCTTATTGTATCTTCTGCAACGTTCTTTTTGAAATTGGATGTAATTTCACCTGACTGTACACTAGTATAATCTTCGTCTATGGTTTCTATAACTATAGTGGATTCTATAACCAGCTTGAGATTATCTATAAATTTCTGGATTTTATCTTGGATATCCTCTTGTTTACTAGGCATTCAGATTACAATTCTAGAAATCCTATGTCTCATGATAACATCTGCGATATCGAAGTACATAGTTTTGCCATTCAATAAGTATCATACAGGAAATATAACATTTTGATCGTCGTTTTTGTAAGCCAGTCCTATGTATTTACTTCATCGATCTATTCATAATGTGCAAGTTTGACGTGTGTTTTTCATTTTGTAATATAGAGTTATAAAAGTTGTTCGTCATTGCGAGTCTGCCTGCGGTAGGCAGGGAATTTACGACGAAGCAATCTTAAGATCGCCACGCTTCGCTCGCGATGACTGAGGAATTAAGGTTTCACTGCTTCTATCATATAATTTGGTGCAATTTGATATTGTGGCTTCAATGATAAATCTTGTGGAGAGACTGAAATATTTTTAGCCAAGAAATTAATCTGAAGTGACTCCCCTATTAGGCTAAAATTTAGCATATTTTCGTCATTTTCTCGATAGGCATTTTCGTTTACATAATCTATGAAATAATCTCATTCGTATTGGATTTGGGGTTTTGTGATAGTTTCATAAGAGTCAGATTTGAAGTCGTATCTCCAACAATTATTTTTTTGACCTATGTAGATATAGCCTATGGCCGGAATAAATCATTTGGCATATAGATATTTGTATAGAGATATCTTGGATATGTCATAGATTTCTATCTGGTTTGGGAATAGAACATTTAGTGTGTTTATGCTTAGACTAGCTACTCTGAGATTGGTAAATCAGCCAGGTCCATTTAGTAAAAAAATGGATTTTAGGTCAGATTGATTTTTTTGTTGCAACAAAACTTTTCATAAGGTATTTTCTATACCATTACGCTCGAGAAGTATGTTTTCTGATTTGGAGAACAATTGGGCAAAATCTGATGATATATTCAGAAAAATCATATAATTTTAGCTTTTTATTTAAAATTTTACTCGTAAGTCGTGCAATATCATATCTATATACATTTTTCGGCTTTTTGCAAGATAA
>JAYSML010000146.1:0-3968 GCA_043724745.1 bacterium | reverse complement strand
CTACGGTGTCTCATCTTTTCAGTCAGTCTGTAGAATCCATAGCAATTCCTCTTACAATTCCGTCTTCCAATAATTGTAAGACTTCTATAACTACACTATCACCATTACTATTTTTATTTTCTATACGTAGTGCATCATAAATTCTTGGAACATCTGATGTGAATTTTACTTCTACTACAACTCATTTGATGGCGGTAATTTTTCAGTTAGCTACTGTCATAATATTTTTTAATAAAGTAAATATATTATTTATACTGAATTTATCTAAACCTGCTCAATGGCAATTTTTGCACTAACAATCTCTGATATTTCTTGGGTAATTTTGGATTGACGAGTCTTGTTATATACTAATTGTAGTCAGCCAATAATATCTCCGCAGTTATCTTTAGCATTTTTCATTGCTAACATACGTGCAGCATGTTCACCTGTTTTATTATGTAGTGCTGCATGATATATTATCATTTCTGTTAATTCTTGTATTAGATTGTTTTTGAATTGTTCAATATCTGGCTCGATAACTAAATTATTAGATTGTTTGAAAGATAGTGTGGTATTAGACTCGACATTCAAATCTTTCAGAAATGCAGTAAAACTTTCCTGATCTAGTGGATAAAGTTTAAATCTTAATGGAACTTGAGTTATTATATTTTTGAAAAAATTGAAATATACTTTGATTTTGGAATAGGTTTTCTGGGCTATTGCTTCTTGGATGTAAGCATAGATGGCGTGGAGGTCACGTTCATCAAAATTGTCTTTTAGTGGTGTAGAAGCTACGATATTCCATCCATCTCTGACGAAGAACTCTAATCATTTTTTACCTATAGCTATAATATCTACATCTTTTTTCATATTTGCATCTTGATATTTTTGGGCAATATGTTTCATAAGCTTAGTGTTGATTCATCCACATAGTCATTTATCAGAGGTTACGACTATGATTAATCTTCTTCATTGTTTATCTCGCGTTTGGTGATCAAAATTGAAAATATTTACATGCTCTTTTAGTGATTCCAATACACGTAAAAATTCTAGCATAAAAAGTTTGAAATTGTTTGTTTTGCTCTTGAGTTTTTGGAGTTTGATGGTAGAGACAATTTCTAATGCTTTTATGATTTTCTGTAAGTTATTTACGGATTTAATTTTTCCTCTGATTAATTTTGTATTGGCCATATACATAAAAACAGCTAAAATTTGATGATTGAGGATAAGGACTTTGGAATTTTATTGATAGATTGTTTCTATTGTGTTTTGTGTTTGATTTTGTGTAGTTTTAAATCAGCAGTAATCTTTTGTAAAGAGAAATATGCTTTTTCTATTTCGTTATCGCTTCCTTTGAGTTTAATTTGTGTTATCTCTTTTTCTAAATCTTTTTTCATGTTTTCTAGAAGAGTTTTGTCAGAAGTTACGTCGATAGAGGCTGTATTTATCAGTATAATAACTGTTTGTCCATCTAGATAAATTAGTCATTTTCCAACAGATAGAGTAATCATATCTTCTTCAAATAAAAATGTTGCTCACTCTACAAATGCTTCAGTGTGTTTTTCTTTAGGTAGAAATTTTACCAATCCCGGAGTAACAATACTTGTCAATGGAATATGGTGTGGTAATATACCAATTTCTCATGTGGATGTAGGCACAAGTACTTTGAGTACTTCTCCTTCATAAATTACTGAGCTTGGAGAGATTATTTTGAGGAACATTGAGTCAATTGAAGATAAAAATCATATACTGTAACTATGCCATAGTTATCTCTTCATATGTTTCTTTGATTAGTTTTTCTATTTCTACTTCTATATATTCTGTTAGATTTTCTTCCTTTATAATTGTTTCGGCAAGTGAAATATGACTTGTATCCATTTTTTGATAGAGGAGTTTTTCGAAAGGCAATACTTTGTCCAAGGCAAGTTCGTCCAAATATCAATTAATACCTGCATAAATCAAAACTACTTGTTTGTAAAAGGGGATAGGATCATTATTAGCTTGTTTAAGCATCTCTACCAGTCTTTTTCATTTTTCGATTTTCTTTTGTGTGGAAATATCCAATTCTGAGGCGAACTGGGCAAAACTTGCTAGCTCTCTGAATGAAGCCAGTTCAAGTCTAAGCTTTCAGGATACTTTTTTCATTATTTTGGTTTGAGCATTTCATCCTACACGAGATACAGATAAGCCTACATCGATTGCTGGTCTGATTCATGAATTAAATAATTCTGTTTCCAGGAATATTTGTCCATCTGTGATGGAAATAACGTTTGTGGGAATATACGCAGACACATCAGAATCAAGTGTTTCAATCAATGGTAGAGCAGTTAAACTTCATCATCAAAAGTCTTTATGTAATCTGGCAGCCCTTTCTAGTAGTCTAGAATGAAGATAGAATACATCACCAGGATATGCTTCTCTACCTGGAGGTCTTCTCAAAAGTAGAGATACTTCTCTATATGCAACTGCATGCTTAGATAGGTCGTCGTAAATTATAAGAGCATCTTTGCCTTGCTCCATAAAATATTCTCCGAAGGCACATCATACGTAAGGAGCAATATATTGTAAAACTGAGGGAGCATTTGCTGGTGCTGTAATGACGATAGTGTATTCCATAGCTCATTTTTCTTTCAAAAGTTCTACTATCCTTCTAACCTTAGATTCTTTTTGTCATATAGCTACGTAAACGCAATATACGTTTTTATTTTTTTGATGCAAAATAGTATCTATAGCAATTGTTGTTTTTCATGTTTGTCTGTTACCAATGATTAATTCTCTTTGTCATCTTCAAATAGGTACCATAGAATCGATGGCTTTGATGCCAGTTTCTAATGGGGTATTTACTGATTGTCTGGCAATAACTCCTGGAGCTATTTTTTCTACGGGAGCAATTTTGTCTGGTGTGATTTCACCAAGTCAATCTATAGGGCTTCATATACCATCCAAAACTCTTCAGAGATATTTGTCTCATACTCATATACTCAATACTTTACCTAATGCTTTGACTGTATCTCATTGATTAAGACCACTATAATCTCCCAAAATCAATACACCAACGGTATCATTTGAAAGATCTAGTACTAATCATTTAGTTCAATTTTCAAATTCTACAATTTCAGAAAACATAGCGTTATCTAGTCATACTACGATAGCTACTCCATCTTTTAATTCTAGGATTTCTCATTTTTTAGAGAAGGAGTCATTTAGGTCAGATTCTTGAATATCCCTTTCGATTTTTTCTAGAATTTCTTTCACGACTTGCATTGAATATCTATAATGTAATAAAAATCTTAATTTTTGTTTCATAATATTGTATCCAAATCATTGTCTATATTCCTATGATAGCGGTATCATTCTCATTTGATATCTATTCACAAAGCCACAGAATTGTCGATTGTTATATCGGCATTTGGGAAATTTTTGTGAATATATTCAGTTAATATTTTTTGGCTAGAGGAGTCGGCGGTAATGGAAAACTCTTTTCTGTATTGAACATATATTTTTTTGCAAATTTTTATAATATCATTTAAATCTTTGATATTTGTTTTGTCTAGAGTATGCAATAGTGTGTATAGCCCGGCAATGTCAGAATGCTTTTTGCTAATAATTTGCAGATATTCTCAAGATATGTTTAATTTGTGTCCATATATTTTGACCAAAGAAACAACTACTAAAAGGTAGCGAATTAGGTGTTTGTCCTTTAACGCTTCTCAGAAAAATTTATTTACGAAGTCTTCATTTGAAATAAATCTTTTCATTATCTAGACCAGGGATTAAAATCTGTAATTATTGATTCTGTATGTCTTGTATCAATGTTTTTAAATATCCATCCTGTAATTCTTTATCATTTTTTAGTAGTCTTTTGACTACTGATTTAGTTGTGGATTTTACTGAATTTTCTCGGTTATTTTTTAGTTCCTCTTGTATCCTTTTGGTTTCGCTATTTGCGCTTTGGATAATATCTTCGGCCTTCCTTTTGGCATCTTCCA
>JAYSML010000145.1:0-12262 GCA_043724745.1 bacterium | reverse complement strand
TTTTATTTAGCTGAGCTATAATTGTTCTATGTAGTCATTTACTATCAAATCAAATATGAAAATCTCGAAAAAATTATCAAAAAGGAATATTCTGAAAATATCAGCATTTATGTTTATTTTATGTTGAATATTTTTATTTGATGCACATATGTGAATCAATGTATTTGCACAAACTATGCAATGATGAGCTAATGCGACAAGTGCGGCCACATGATTGACTGGTATCGATATCATAGATGGGCTTTTGCAGATAATTTATATGATTTTTTATCCATTGATATTCTTGGCAGGACTGGCTATGGACAATAGTTTGATTTACTGAGAAGTGTTCCATTTGGATGTACCTTTGTGGAAATTTTGGAATATTATTAAAAATCTAGCTAATTTTACTCTGGGATTCTTAGTCCTTTTTACCATATTGAAAAATGTATTTAGCCTAGGAAAGAAAGTAGAAGACGTAAAAAAAATCGTGACAAGTACACTTATAGCTGGAGTCTTGATACAGGCTAGTTGGTTTTTGACTGCCGCAATGATAGATCTTTCTACTGTGGCAACCTATGGAATATGAGCATTGCCTATGTCTGTATTGAAGTGATCTACAATATGAGATCAAAAAATATTGGCTGTAGATTCTGTGATGGATTTGGATAAAAAATTTGATAACAATCAGGCATGACAAGCATTTATGACTGCGTTTAGAGTAAAATATAATGATAAAGATGTGCTTTTATCTCCATGTAAATTAAAGAGAAATTGAACTGGAGATGGCTCTGAAACCTATATAATTTGAAGAAAGTATTATGATGCAAAATACCAAAACTACGATATATTTGGGCAAGGCAAGACTGCTTGTGTAATAAACAGTAAACAGGTTGTAATTTATAATGAGTTTGATCAATTAAAATGAAAAATAGATTCTGATTATGAGAATAGTTTGAATTGGATATTGAGCGTAGATAACGATCGACGTCCTTGGGAATTTTGTGGATATATGGTAAGCATAAAAGGTAATACCGAAAAATGACATAGTTGTTGAGATGGATTTGACGACATTAGAGCAATTTATAAGGATCAATTAACCGATTGAGCGGATAATGATTTAGAACCATGGCTAAAACCTACAGAAATAAATTGAGTCTGAATTATTGCTTGAGATAAATGGTTCCAAAGTCCAGAAGTAAAAGCTACTACAATATCTCAGCTTGTAGATAGATCCAAAGGATTGGTCTGACCTATGATGACTATCTTCTCTTCTATGATGAACTTCGCTCAAATATCTGAAAATTCTCAAGACAATGGTATAGGCGCTATATGAATGGAAACATTGATAAAGGCACTATTTGCTATAGCTATTTTCTTTCCATTGCTTGCCTTGACCTTGGTCTTGGTTGCTAGAGTTTGAATTTTGCGACTAGTGGTAGCGGCATCTCCATTTATTATATTATTGAAAATATTTAAAGAGCAATTAGGAAAGGCTGTATGAAGTATAGCTGAACAGGCAGATCTGGGGAATATAATAAAAATAATTTTCTCTCCTGTGATTATAGTGTTTGCACTGAGTATGTCGATTATATTTATGCAAACGTTGATATCTGGATTCAATTCTACGGGAGGAAAAAATTGTGATAGACAGAAAGAAATTTGAGAAAGTATGATGATCTCTCCTATATATACAGCAGAGCAAGAAAAAAACAATAATTGTACTACTGATAAATATTCATTTTTGGGCTGATTGATTACTATCAAGGCTACTTGAACATTTGATCGAGCATGAACGGGAGATTTACTTTCTCGAACCATGGTAAACATAATGGCGATAGCGCTTGTATGGTTTTTGCTTTTCGCGGCTATCAAGGCCTCGTCCAAATTGGGAGAGGTCGTTTGAAAATGAGTACAGGACTTCTGAACTTCTGTAATGTGAAGTATGCCTATCATGCCTATATGATCTGGAGTATGAGTATGAACTCTCAAGGATCAAGTATTCGGAAAATATAGCTGAGATGCTATATGGAATAGAAAGCTGCAGAATATAGAAGCTACCCAGGAAGAAGAAGCAAGACCTTTTTTCGAATGAGATAAGAATAAATGAAAAGGCGATGATGTTTGAATAGCTAAGTTGGACGAAGATGCAAAAAAACAAGAAATAGTAAAATATGTGCAGACCACAAGCGCACCGACTATTGATGGGGTGAATACGAAATTATGAGACAATAATAAAGTAGATGCCAACTATATGACAGATCCAACAACTCTAAAAGCATTCGAAGAACTCCAGAAAAAAATTACTGATGGAAATGATAAAACAAAGGCCCTTACATGAATTGTAACTTTGCTTGCTAGTTCAATTGATGAAAAAGTAAAAACACTCAAAAATAAAGATGAGCTTAAAAAGATACTTCAGCCGATTTATGACGCAAAAGATAATATATCAATAAAATATGTAGAAGGATTGATAGCAAATTCAAAAGAATTTGAAGTATGAGAATGAGCAACTAAGAAAAAATATATAATAGAAAAGAATGGCGATAAGTTTGAACTCAAAGAAGTACAAATACCAGTATTACCTACACCACCAGCAACGATACCAACAACGACAACGACTACAAACTAATATTTAAATAAATAGAAATAATGAAACTAGTCATGAACTATCTCAAACAAAATATGAATACAAAAAGTTTATTGAAAATAATCTGTGTATTTTCTATTGTTTGATTGTTTATATCCAATCATGCATTTGCTCAGAGTCAAACTACTGGACAAGACTGACTAGAATCTTTTAATCTTTTTATAAATACACTATTATCATTATTGTCCTGGCTTTGGATTTTCTTGGCTAGCATAGCTGGGAAACTAATGACCAATGATCGAGTATATGGATCCGTTTTGCATTTGGATGTATCACTATGGAAACTTCGAAATATAATGAAGAATTTTGCAAATTTTACTTTGGTGGCACTAGTGCTGACTGAGATAGTAAAGATAGCTATAGGCCAATCTAAAGAATGAGTTAGTAAGGTTTTTACAAATACATTGATAGCAGCAGTACTTATCCAAGCTAGTCGGTTTGTGATGTGAGCCGTGATAGATGTCTCCAACATTACGGTTTCGGCAGTATGATCATTCCCTAGGATTTTTATGCAGGAAGATAAAGAGGTAACAGCTGGACTACAAAAATTTGCAGAGGGATTCCAACCAGTTAGTTATGAAATATGATTTGCAAATAATGAAGTAATAAGACAGACTGCCCCAGCTCTAACGACAATAGAACAAGATAGTTTGATACAATCAATATTACCCAATACTAACTCAGTTAGTGGACCACTGATTTTTATGTGAGCATCTATTTTTAGATTTAATGAATATACCGATATATCAAAGCTCGAGCTACCAAATTGGAAAAAGATTGCATTAAGTATGTCGTTGAAATTACTTGTTATATTTTTCTATACTTTAGCATTGTTGTTTTTAGTAGTTGCAAATATTATCAGAATCTGATTTTTGTGGGTGTTTATAGTACTTTCCCCTATTATAGTGCTGTATCTCACTTTCTTGAAAAAATGAAGTTCGGGAATATCTCAGTACTTCGATATAGGAAGTGTGTTAAGTGCTATATTTAAACCAACAATATTTGTGTGATATATTTCATTAATGTTAGTTGTACTTGTTTTGGTTAAATCATTTTTTGCCTCCAATCCAAGTGCCGAAATATGATGAGCTACACTGGTAACAAGTCCAGATTCATCTAAACTTTCTATGGACTGAGTCGGTAATGTAGAAATAAAATGAAGCATATTGAAAGATGCGACAAGCGAATGACAATCTATGTTTTCAGATTTATTTGTATTTTTGTTGGGAATTTTATTGATGTGGCAATTAGTAAAGTTGGCCCTAGCAGACAAATGACCTATATGAAAGACCATGGATAGTATGTGAATCAATGCTAAGCTGGCTGAGTGAGCAATGAGTGCTTTGCCTGTGATGCCTGGAGGTTTCGGTATAGGAGCGTATAGATCGGCTATGCAAAACCAGACTAAAGAAGTCCTTAGATGAGCTAAAATAAATCGAGACTGAAGATGATGATTTAGTGCCGATCTAGATCAGGAATGAGCAGATCAATTAGAACAAAAGATCAATAATATGACAGGAACAAAATCATATTGGAATAATAATAAACAATGAAGAACACTACAAACGATTATTGAGAAAAGTCCGGAGCGTTTCTGGAGTGAGTCTGCAGATATAGCAAAAAATATCCAATGATGATTATCATTAAATAATCCAGAGTGGATGGGCTATTTCCAAAAATGGCTAGAAAAATCTAATGAAAATAAAAATCAATTTAACTGACAAACATTGAAATCAACTTCAGAGGAACATATCAAAGAGTTCTTAAACCACAAGGATAATGCAAAAAAATTCCATGAATATATGCAAGGAGCTACATTTAAGTGATTTACTGGATCAAATTGACCACAAAACTATGAAGATCTTAAGAAAATTACATATGGAACAAATGAAAAATCTGAATAAAAAAAAACACGAATGAATTTCTCCAAACGTGTTTATGTAGAATAAATTAATATATTAATCTTCGTTAGATTCTGTATTTTCGGGAGCAGGTATGTTTTCGCTAGTTCTTGTATATTCATTAGTTCTTGCTTGTATTCTATTTGGGTTTTCTTTTGCAAAATCAACCTTTACAGCTCTTCATACGATTTCTTTACCATCCATTTCGCTTTGTGCTTTTTGTGCATCTTCGGAGTTTGCAAATTCTACGAATCCAAATCCCTTACTTCTTTTGCGACCATTCTCGTCTTCGAAAAGAGTTACTCTTGCAAAAACTACTTCACCAAATTTTGCAAATTCTTCTCTAAGGTCTTGTCATCTAACACTCCAGTCGAGTCCTCCAACGAATAGTTTTGTTTGACTAATTACAGTCTGTTGATCATCCATCATGAAACAATAATTGAAAAAAATAAATAATTCTGAACTTGGCTTCTAATTTGGAATTAGCCCCAGTATCAGTGGGTTTAATATAAGATTTAGTCAAAATAATACAAGACAATTTAAAAATATAAAAAAATATAAAAAATATCTATAACTGAAATCCCTGTTTTTAACTAGTGTATCTTTTTAAAAAATCTATTGCAAATTATTTCTTTTTATCTAGATTTAGTTTCGAGTAAAATAGTCTTGCAAATAGTAGTTGTATTTGTAGATTGTTTATGATTTTATTTTTATATTTCTTAATAAAAGATGGAAAAAAAGTTTCATAAAAAAGCTTTTACGCTTATAGAAATGTTGATCGTAATCGTTATTATCTGAGTATTGGCTGCTGCGCTTATACCTAGACTTACTTCAGTTAGAGATAGAGCAAATGACGTTGCTAGAAAAGCAGATCTAAACCAACTTGCAACTGCAATTATTGCACGACAAATGGATCATAATGGTCTCTTGCCATGAGGTATTGATGACACAACACTGCCTATGTCAGCTATTCAAACAGAGCTTAAAGATGCTGGTTTAGATAGTGTACCTCAGGATCCAAGATCAGTGACTAGCGTATCTGGATTATGAACTTGAACTACTTTATCATGACAATATGCTTACCTAAGAATTGCAAAAAACTGAATAGCAGGCGGAGCATTCGTTGTAATGGCGAAAATGGAAACTCCAGGTGCATCAAACTGGCTTTATAATGTAACTAGTTGATCAATACATAGCGGTGATGATTCTACTGCTTTAATTCCATGTAAATCTATGACTAAGTCACTTACAGGAATGAGTTTGATTCCTTGATGAGATTGTTTCTTTAGTAATTTGGATCAGTTAAGGTTTATGATAATAAGATAATTATTCTATAAATTAAATAAGAAAAACTCTAGGCAAGAAAACCTAGAGTTTTTTTATAAATAAAATTATATGCTATATATAATTTACCTCTGGAGAAATAATTAGATTAAATTTTTCTAAAATTTTATTTTGTATATTTTCTGCTAAATTTATAATGTCCTCTCAATTGGCATTTGCATAATTAACTAGAACCAAAGCATGATTTATATAAACCCCCACATCTCCATCTCTATATCATTTAAAACCACAAATCTCTATTAACTGTCCTGCTGAAAGCTTGATATTATTATCCATTTCAAATCAGACTAAATCAGGATGTATTTCTTTTAGCAATAGATATTTTTCTTTAGATATAATTGGATTCTGGAAAAAACTTCATGCGGTTCAAATCTGTTTCCAATCTGGCAACTTGGATTGTCTTATTTCCATAATTATATTTGCTAACTCTTGGATAGATAAATCCTCTGCTTTTAGATTTAAATCTTGGATTTTTTGTAGGACATCTTTGTAGTTTAAATTTAATTTGTAATTAGATTTTACTTTTTTTAGTCTGAAGTTAACATGTGTGATAATGAATTTATCTTTCAATTCATTTTTGAAAATACTGTTACGATAAGAAAACTTACATTGAATATTATCTAGGATAGATTCTATTCTGGACTCTGAATCTATTCAAAAAACCTGTTGGATTGATTGAGATATCTCCGCTCCATAGGCTCAGATATTTTGGATAGGACAGGCTCAGACTGTTCATGGAATATATACTAGATTTTCTATTCAGCCATAATTGTGGGCTACACATCGCAGCACAAACTCATGTCGGTCCTCTCAGGCTCAGACTTTTATGATTATTTCATCATCTGTTTCTGCTATTATTTCCTTGGACTGGATATTTATTTTGATGACCAAACCATCGAAGTCTGATTTAAACAAAGTATTGGCTCCTCATCATAGGATAAAGTGCTTATTTTGATGGTAAATTTCAGAATCTAGTATTTGGTACATATCTGAGACGTTATCTATTTGTACGAAATATTTGGCGGACTGATCTATATGAAAAGTGTTTAAATTCTTTAAAGATATATTTTGTTTTATATCCAACATTTAATTTCTTTTAATATTAAAACTGAGTCAACTGATGATAAATATTTCTGTTTTAAGTTCTAGTCAATTTAGAAAAAATGCCATAGTCTATTCAACTAAAGCATTTCATTATATTTGGAATTAGATTATTTTAAATTTTAAGATTACTTCAAACTTTATCTAAGTCTATTTTGTCGTATCTCTGCATAAGCAAATCACTATCAACTTTATTTATAATATCCTGTACAACTCATACCATGATGATAACTCAAGATCATGTAACAACTACAGGCAAAGATCAGATTGATTGTATTATGTCCTGAATAAAAGGAATATAGTTTAATATATAACTATATACTCAGATTAAAGCCAATCATATTCCTCATCGTAGACAGAGATGCATTAAGATTCAGTTTATGTATTTGGATGTTTCTTTTCCTGGTCTGATTCATGGAACGAACCCTCCTCTTTTCTGGATATTATCAGATATTTTATCTGGACTGAATACTATCAGAGTATAGAAAAATGTAAATGCAACTATCAAGATGAAATATAGAACAATAGCAAATACTCAAGGTTGTTGTGTATATATATTTAGATTTGCCTCTATTCGATTGGAGATAGACATTAGCCTAGTATTCATCGGTTGGAGCTGAGCTACCAACTTAGAAATAAGGTAAGGGAATGAGACGAATGCTATAGAAAATATAATAGGAACCATTCAAACTGGGTTCATAGGAATAGGCAAAGAAGAAGACTCTTGAACCTTTCATCTTCTAGCATATATAATAGGAATTTCTTTGATAGATTTTAGAATGAATATAGAAAGCAAGATTAATCATAAGACTATGATAACCATAAACGCTATCACTCATCGAAAACTAGTCGATCATGATACATCAGCATAAATCTTTTGAGTCATTCATGATACTATGGAAGCGAATATCAATAAAGAGATTCAGTTTGAAACTCATTTTTCTGTGATAAGTTCTCATAGTCGCATAATCAACATTCATCATACAGTCATTACAAACGCACTTAATAACACAATGCCCATCGTTGTATTAATTACATGACCTCATAGTTGATAATTTATGAAGTAAACCATACCTATAGATTGCAAAAATGCTAGTGGTACAGCAAGATATCTTGTATATTGTTGAATTTTTTGTTGACCAACTTCTCATTGTTCTGATAATTCTTCTAACTGAGGAATAACATGTCACATAAGTTGCATAATAATGGATGCATTTATGTATGGAGATAATCATATAGCAATAATAGAGAAACTATCTAATGCTCCTCACAACAACATGATAAAATATCATAGTCATGATGTAGAATCCAAAGTTCTTGTCATAAGTTCTCAAATGTTTACGAAAGGAACTGGTATAAATACTAGTAATCTATATATCGCCAAAATCACTAAAGTGAAAATTATTTTATTTCTAATAGAGGGGTTTTCTCGTATAGACTTAAGCTTTTTGATTACTTTTTCCATTAATGGATATTATACAATAAATTTATTTCTTCGCAACTGATGTTTTTTTTTCTACAGCTTTTGTTTTTGTTGCTGTCTTTTTTATTGTAACTTTTTTCTCTACAGCTTTTGGGGATATATTCTCCTCTACTTTTTTTTCTACAGCTATTTTTTTTATTGTTTTTTTAGCTATTTTTGTTTTAGCTGTTTTTACTAGCTTTTCTATTTTCTTGTATACCTTGAAAGATTTATCAGATTTTGCTTTTCATGGATTAGCGATTTTTTCTTCTGCTGATTTTGAAAATTTTTCTATATTTGCAAATGTTATCTTTTTTGTTAAATCTCAATCTCATAATATTTTCACCAATAATGATTCGTTCTTTATGTATCATAGATCTTTCAATAGTTCTTTTGTTATTTCCATTCCGTCCAATATTCTAACATCAGCCTCTAATTTAGAAAGATTTATCACTGAATATTCTGTAACTAATTTGTAATATCTCTTGAATCATTTAGCCTTTGGTATTCTCTGAACTATAGATGTTTGTCATCATTCGAAAAATGGCTTCATAGAATGTCCACTTCTGGCCTTTTGTCATTTATGTCATTTTCCAGAATAGTTTCATTTAGAACCATTTCATCTGCCCTTTCTATTGGCCTTATCTGTAAGTCATTTGCTTCTTTTTAATTGATGTATTTTCATTATACGAAACTTCAAATATTAAAATAAGTCTGATTTACTTTTTTTGTATTTTAGTTGGTTTTTTCTCTGCTTCTGCTTTTACAACTGGAGCTACTACTTCTGCTACAACTGGAGCTACTTCTGCTTTTACAGTTGATGGTTTTTTAGCATGATCTGAACTAGCAGAATCTTCGGCGTTTACATAAGATTTTTCCTCTTGTTTTTTTGTTAATAACTTAGTGAAATGTTCAGGATGTTTATAAGAACATAAAGCATTCACTGTCGCTATGGCATTATTTAATTTATTATTTGATCATATGATTTTGGATAATATATTTTCATATCAAGCCAATTCCAAAACAGATCTAACAGAAGAACCTGCTTTCAAACCCGTACCTTGTGTAGCTGGAATCAACTTAATGTAACAAGCCTTGTACTTATGACTAATTGCATATGGAACTGTTTGTGCTTTTGTCAAAGGAACATCAAACATGTTTTTATATGCCTCACGAGAAGCTTTTGATACAGCAATACTTACATCTGCTCATTTTGAAACTCAGATTCATATTTTACCTTTTCTATTTCAAGCCAAAACTGTTGCCCTGAAAGAAAGCTGTCTTCATCATGTTGTTACTCTAGTTACCTTTCTTACTTCAAGCAAGAGTTCATCGAATTCCTTTTTTGTTTTATCCTTATTTCCTGTTTTCATCAAACAATAAATTACATAATAAATAATTATATATTTACACCTGCTTCTCTAACTCAATCAGCGAAAGATTTTACTCTTCAATGATACAAATATCAATTTCTATCAAATGCTGCTTTTTTTACATTTTTTTCCAACATTAATTTTCATAACATTGTTCAAGCGCTTTTTGCTTTTTCAGATTTTGTTGTTCATTCAACTTCTTTTTCGTCTGAATAAGAACAAATTACGTTTCAACTTGCGTCTATTACTTGAGATTTGATGTATCTGTTGGTTTTGTTTACGATAATTCTATATTCTGGGTTAGCTGCCTTAATTTGAGCATTAACCTTTATTTTTCTTCTCAAATAATTTTGTAATTTAGTTTTAGAATTTTGAATTGATGCCATCTGAAAAAACTATATAATTTAAAACTCTTTAATAATACTATTTTTTAGCTGCCTTACCTGGTTTTAACTTTAGGTATTCATCAGAGTATCTGATTCATTTTCCTTTGTAAGGTTCTGGTTCTTTTAGTCATCTAATTTGTGCTGATATTTCTCAAACCTTTTGTTTATCAATTCATGAAACTGTCATCATGAATGCTCATTTAGCATCTTGTTCAATAACAACTTTTATATCAGATGGAACTATAAATTTAACTCTATGAGAGAATCATATTGCAAAATTTAAATCAGTTCACTCAGCCTTAACATTGTATCAAACTCACATTAATAATAATTTTTTTGAGAATCATTTTGATACTCCTACAACCATATTATCTACTAGAGTTCTAGATAATCCCCGCAAGTTCCATTTCTCTAGATCCGAAACTGAAATAGTGATTTGATTATCTTCTTGCTTAAGAATGACTCAATCAACTAGATTGTACGTCAACTCACCTAATGGTCACTTAACGGTAACTTTTGATCAGTCGAGATTAAGTTCTACTCATTCAGGCATAATAATTGGTTTTTTTCCTATTTTAGACATGACTATCTTTATAAAATTTTTAAAATACTAATAAATCTCTGCTATAAGCTCTCATCATAATTTTTTTTGTTTAGCGGCATGAGATGCCATAAGTCATTGATTAGTAGATAAGATTCATATTCATTTACCACCAGCGACAGGCCTAAGATCTTTGTATGAAACATACCAAGGTCTAGATGGACGTGAAAAGAACTTTATATTTGGAATGTCGTTAACAGGATTCTTTACTGTTTTTAAATGAACAGTAATTGTTCTTTTTTTTCAATCATTCTCAATTATATCGAATCCTTTTACAAAACCATATTCTTTGACAAGTTCTAATATCTTGATTTTGAAATTAGAAAAAACTACTCATTCTACTGTAGATTTTCTTGCCATATAGGCGTTTTTGATTCTTATTAAGAGATCATGAATTGGCGCATTAACATAACTCATTATCAATAGTACACACAAAGTAAAAACGATATTACCAACTGGCTTTCTTTAATCACATAATCATACCTTCTCTGGCATATTTTCTGAGACAAACTCTACATATACCAAAATCCCTTAGATATGAATTAGATCTTCAACATAAACCGCATCTATTATAGTATTTTGTCGGTTGTTTCAAAGCCTTTCATTCTGTAAATTTTTTGTCATACATTCTTTGCTGCTTTACTTTCAATGCTGCTCTAGCCATCTGAATATTTTTAGAAGAATATAAATTATTTGAATATAAGCCCAAGTCCCTTAAGCAACTCTTTTGCTTTTTCTGTATCTTTGGTACTTGTAACTACTGTTATTTGTAATCAAATAGGCGTTACTACATCATCAACATTAAGCTCAGGAAAGACATTGTAATTAACTAATCACATATTAAAATTAGCTTGATGATCAAAGGATTTTTCTGATAGTCAAGAAAAGTCTCTAACTCTAGGCAATACTAACTTTACAAATCTATCCATAAAATCATATGCTTTTTTCTTCCTTAGAGTAACACGTAACATTACTGGCAATCACTCTCTAAGTTTGAAGTTTGATATTGATTTTCTAGATTTTATCATTTGTGGTTTTTGTCCTGTAATTTTTATTAGATTTTTTTCAAATTCATCGAAATCTTTATGTCATTTTCTAGTTACCAAAGATCCTATACCACATGCCACAACTACTTTTTCTATTCTAGGCATAGCATTAGGATTTTTTGCACCTAATTTCTCTTTTTTAACAATAACTTTATCTTTTTTAGCTATTACTGTATCTTTTTTTGACTTTACTGTTGCCATGATATTAAATTACATGTATTAAATAAATTAAACTATTTTACCTCTATATTAAGCTTTTTTAGAACTCTTTTCTTGCTTCATTTAGCATCTACTACTATTTTCACTTTAGCTGGTTTCTTTGCAGATTCAGAATAGTACATAACATTTGATATATGAATAGGCAATATTTTTTTTATAAATCACTTTCATTTAACCGCCTTTTTCATTTCATTTACTCA
>JAYSML010000144.1:0-1808 GCA_043724745.1 bacterium | reverse complement strand
TGAGAGAGTTTCCGAGGGTATTGATCGTATGATAGGACTGGTAAACATGCTGCTACAAATTGCACGAATAGAAGCGGGTAGAACAAATATAGAACCTGTCCCTGTGGATTTTGTAGAAGTAGCAAATAGTGTTGCGAAAACCATAGAGTTGCAATTAAAAGAACATGGCCAACAAATAGTTGTCATTAAAGATAGCGAAAATATTCCACTTGTAATGTTGGATAAAGATTATGTATGGCAGGTGGTACAAAATCTTTTCACAAATGCTCAAAGATATTCTTTTGAAAATACAACTACAGAGGTTCATATTAAAGTTGATGGAGAAGTAGTAGTTTTCTCTGTTTTGGATCACGGAATTGGTATACCGAAAGTCGCCCAGATTAGAGTTTTTGAAAAATTCTATCGCGCTGATAATGCACTCACAAAAGTACCTTCAGGTACCGGGCTCGGATTGTCGCTAGTTAAGATGCTCGTAGAAGAAATGGGAGGAGTTTTGACTTTTGAAAGTGAGGAAAATATAGGAACTACTTTTACAATGAAGATTCCTATATCTGGAATGAAAGCAAGAGCGGGAGATGTAAAGCTCACGGTCTAAATAAGAATTATATGAATAATATAAAAAAAATATTAATTGTTGATGATGATATCAATGTGGTGAATGGTCTAGGTTCCTTATTTGAAAAGAATGGATTTTTGGTTTTGAAAGCAAAAGATGGTCAGGGCGGCTTGAATATGGCGCTGTCAAATATTCCAGACATAATTATTCTTGATATAAATATGCCTGTTATGAATGGTCTTACGATGTTGGATAAATTAAGGAATGATAAAAGGTGTGTTGAAATACCTGTAATAATTCTATCAGGGCTATCAAATGAGATTCTTATACAGTATTCTTTAGAGTCAACAGCACAAGAATATCTAAATAAAAATACTTGTGACAATAATTGCATTTTAGAAAAAGCGAAAAAATATCTAGAGTAGTACGTGAAAAAATCTATGAACAAATATATAAGCAAGTAACATAAGTGTGTTAGACACTACAAGTATTACGTGTGGCTGTTCGTTATCCACAATTGCAGTAAATTAATAGAGAGGTAATATAAGCACAGGAACAAGAAATTGTTCCGGTACATCATGGAAACTGTGGCGAGGAGTTGCCTCTTGGCTCTACTCGGAAAAAGACCAGAAATAGTAATTCTATTTATTTAGATTTTCTATTTCTGGTCTTATTTTTAATGTATAATTCGAATATGAAGAAATATATAATCGGATTCTTAATATTAGCTCCTTTTATATCTCTTAGTGCATATTATTATTTCAACCGTACAGTAACATGTGTAGGAGATATTTATTTATTAAAAATTGGCGATAAAACTTTGGATATAAAAGTTGCTGATACTGATAATTTGAGGGAACAAGGACTATCAAATTATAAGCAGTTAGCTAGGACTGAGGCGATGCTATTTATTTTTGATTATGACATAACTCCAAATTTTTGGATGAAGGAGATGCTTTTTCCTTTGCATATATTATGGATTGATAAAAATTATAAAATAGTGGATGTATCTAAAAATGTAATACCAGAATCATATCCAAAAACTTTTTCTTCAAAAATTCCGATCCGATTTGTTCTTGAAACACCAATTACATTTGATGAAAATCCTGATAGTCTAATCGGTAAAAAAATAGAACTGATTTGTAGAAGTAAATTTTACAATTAGTAGTTGCAACAACAATATTTTTGTGTAATTATGAAAATGCCTACTTGGATGATTGCTCTTAATTGAGAGGAAAGTCCGAACTCGAGC
>JAYSML010000143.1:0-9653 GCA_043724745.1 bacterium | reverse complement strand
CGATACGAATGATATATCAAGCTTAGCTACAACTATGGAATGTTCGTGACTGTGAAATGAGTAGAATGACTTCTACACAAAAATCTAATCGTAGCTCCTGCTGGAGTAGAACGAAAAAAATATTACAATATCTGAGATAAGATCAAGGTAAAAGCTACAGAATTTAAAGAAGTTAATGGTGAGCAGAAAGTAGTTTGGAGTCAGAAGTAATTTTGCCTATCTTTTTGACCAACTCATAGTTATTCAAATAAAAAAAACCACATTTTTTTGCATATTTTTTCATATCATCAATTTTTCTCTTATCTTCAGAAAAAATAGATTTATAAAAATCAGCCAATTCATCTATATAAATTGAGCGAGATTCTAAATATTCTTCCTTTATAAAATTAGATTTTAAATTGGAATACATATATTTACTATAAATAGAGCGTATTAAATTATAATAAGTAACTCTTGTTCTATCAACAACCTTTCTTTTAATTTTCTTGCCTGGCTTTCTTTCATCTGAAAACTCTATCAATATTTTAGGAGATAAAACAAAATAGTGAACTTTTTCCATAAAAGAAAATCAATAGACTCATTGTCTTTCAGGACAAGCTTCAACCACACAACAATCAGATGTTACAAAATCTCTTACTCAGTCTGATATATAAATTCTTATTTTTTTATTAAACAATAAATTAGAAAATCATATGATATGTTTCTCTTCTCCTATAAACCCAATATGATGAGAATTATCAGTTTCAAGAATATAGTTTCCACTCAAAATCAATTTCTCAGCTTTTTTATTGGAAGAAATCATCTCTATTTTAGAATCATTTGAATTTAATGATTTCTCCATGTTGTATGTAATAGATGCAACATTTTTCATCATTTCAGTTATTCAGTCATTTATTTGATCTCTAAAATATTTAGATCTCACTCGAGAAACAGTTACAAAAGTACATAATTCATATAAATCTTTTTCATCTATATTTTTATAATTTAATATAGAATCGACCAATCTATCATAAATTTCTACAAAATTATTTTCGTAATAACAAAATAAATTTTCTAATACTTGAGATATAATATCTTCTTTTCATGTTTCCATAGAATAAAAATAAGTATCACTACAGACGCCTTCTATACTCTGCGTCTTTATTATTTTTTTGTTTAAAACATCAAGTGTCTCTAGTTGTCAATTATTATTACAAAACTTTTTTAAATAAAACTGTGGTACATAATGTTGATTTTTTGTCCACTGTTTACTTTTAAATTGATCTATAAATTTTTTCTCATTATTTATCTGTAATTTTTCTTCATCAGATAATTCCATTTTAAGTTGTTTATCTAAACAAAAAACAGCTATATCATCAAAATTGCTAAATATAAATTCCTTTACAAGAGATATATTGTCCGAATTAATATTTTTCATTAATAATTTTTTTTAAATAAAATTAATTTACGAATTACTTCTCATATTATGCTCTTTTTTGAAACTATACAACTAATTTTCATCTTCATATTAATAAAACCTAAATAGAGTACATATAACAACAAATCTAATAAAACTTAGATTTATTATTTCTAAGTCTTTGAATTCACATTTCAATTACAAAAAAATCCCGACAAACAGCTCTAAGTCAGGATTGATTTTCTCGACCATTAAGCAAAAGTCTATAACCAAGCGATATAATTCAAAAAACAATATATTATCAAAAATACCAAAACAAAAAGCAGTATTTTTTTGGCCTTTTTACTCATTTTTATACAAAAAATAAAAGCAACTGCCAAACATATAAATTTTTATGTCACGTTTTCAACTACAAAAAAATCCCGACAAACAGCTCTAAGTCAGGATATTTTTTTCTTCTCTTTATATTTTATTTGCTCACACCACGCTTAAGCCGCTTCTCCAACCTTCACATTATCCAAGATTTTTTGGATGTCATGATTTACTTCACTGATTGGCATCTGGAAATTATCAGCATAATAATTATTTGAAACTAGTAAATCTGTCAATTTGCTCTGGATACTCATCAATCACATAATCACATCAGATTCCAATTCTACATTGCTGTCCATATGAGTATAGATTTCTTGCATATGTAACTTCATCTTATCGATTGCATTCAATATCTTATCTACGAATACCGTATCCATCTCCCCTGCCAAAGAAAACCCATAACTCATTACCTTGTCACTACTCATCTCGAATGCTGATATCAGCTGATCACAGATATTGTTTATTTCTCCTACAAGTTTATTTACTCTTTCACTTCTTTCTGATGAAGCAGATACTGATCATAGATTGTTTTGCATTTGGAATTATAAGAAGATAAATGTTTGCTTTAATATAACAGTCATATTATAACCCAAAATCCTCACACATACAAAAATAGATAAAAATAAACAGCCTGAAATGATTGCCAAATCAGATATATATTCAGCACTTATTTACTTATATCATGAAATATGCCGCATTGCAATAGTTTGGTTATCAATCATGCCCTTTTATACTAGATTAGCATGAAAATTTAAAGATTGTAGAATTTAGTATTATCCACTAATATAGAAAACAGCACGATATAGGTACTATGCTAAAACTTCTATAACAGGTAAAAACACTTGTTTTATATCGTAGAATATTTATAATAGTCCACTGCGACACGAATTTTATTCATCGTAAACAGTACTATGATCATAAGACAACTGAAAAGAGACAAAGCGCTAATGAGAATCAAAAATCTAATTGTTATCTGAGTATCTATTGTTTTGATAGTCTTGATTATTCTCTTTTACAAAAACATCAAATGATTTATCTACGAATGATTCACCAAAAAATCAGAAATTATGAGATGACCTGTATCTATAGAAGGTACCATAAGCAAAAAAAATGATTACCCAAGATACACTCATACCATCATCACAAAAGATAAAACAATCTGAATAAAAAGCAGTACATTAAATCTAAATAATTATATATGAAAACTAGTTTCTATCTCAGGAGAATACGACACAAAAAATAATAATATCATAAACGTAGACGCACTCAAACTAGAAAAGGAAAAAATTATAGTAAGATGAAACCAGTATACCTTCCTTTCGACTTTAGTATCATTTGATTTCCTGGATCAACAAGAAGTCAAAGCCATACAAAACGATGATACAAGTATTTCTATAAATGTTTATAATGACAAAACTACTACATTCCAACGTTTCTCTTGTAGGAAAATCCTTAAATGACAACCTTGTGATGCTATCATACAGGATTACGAAAGCAAATGAAAAGAAGTATTTGAAAGTATCCAATGATATAAATTCTACAAACACGCAGATAAATATCGACTAACCTTCGACAATAATTACTGATATATATTCAAGGATATCACTGATGAAAATATGCTAAATCTATCAAACTCATTCAAGATCATCAATGAAAAATTTATCATAGACAATAAACTAGAAGAGATCCAAAACAATTGTAAAAACGATACAGACTCCTCTACTGAAATAGTAAAGTCTGATTTACAATATGGATCAGAGAATAATATAATCCAGATCATTCTAGATACAAAAACAGAAAAATGAAAAAATGCCAAATGTAGTTTAACATTTGACATATGGAATTGATGGAAAATCACAGAAAAATCTTTTATTATAGAATAATTTTTAGTCTACAGATATTATTTTCAAACTTACTTTACCATGGTATAATCTCATCTTCACAGCATCTCAAGCTTTTTTTCATCTTATAGCCATTCACATAGGAGATTCCAAAGAAACCTTCATACTATCTTCTGATAGACTAATTTCTCATGTTCCAACTATTGTAATGGAATATTCTTTTTCTCATTCAACCTTAAGTACCACATTAGAACCATAATCAACTATTTTATCAACCTTTCATTTAGCAACGACTTTTTTTTCTTCACCTATTATTTCTACATCTTCTATCAAATTTTCTATCTCAGATACTCTTGTCATGATAAAGTCTTTATCTTCAAGAGCTGATTTATATTCAAAGTTTTCTGAAAGATCTCACATAGATTTAGCTTCAGCTAATCTTTCCAATACACCATTTAATTTCTCACCTTTAAGTTCTTTCAATTCACTTAACAAATTCTCGTATCACTCCTTAGTCAGGTAATTTTTCTTCATTGAACCGATTTAAAATATAAAATTTAATTAGCTTTATTATTTTGTTTAGATAGGAATTCTTTGAAATGTTTAAATGCATGATTTACTACATCTTCAATATATTTAAACGATTGGGTATTTTTATAAGGGAATGTCTCACCATCAAACAAGAATACAAAACTTCATTCATACTTATCCTGTTTGTTTTTCTGCATAGAGTAATCTATTCTTACCTCAGCAGTTTCATTATGAGCATATATCTTTTTTAAATAAGAATCTAACTTATTCTCAACATTCTTATCCACAATTTCTTTTACCAAAGTCTGTTCTTTTTCATCGATATTAGCAAACTTATACGAAATAATAGGTTTATTTATCATAAAGTAGCAGTTAGGATATAAAGACATGTGAAATAACCAACTTCGACCCACTTATAAATAAAAACACACAGAATTCAATCTCAAATATTTAGGTTAATTTATCCATAAACTGTTTTTTTATATCAGTTTTTTTCTGATTTTCTTTGATAAACGAATAACTTTTTCTTATAAGTTCCCTGATATCATGGTAATATATCAATCACAATACATCATTTAATGTCGCCCATTTATATGTTCATATATATCCCTCTACTGGCTCTATATGTACAGAGTTTGGATTTCCGAAATATTGCATCAAAAAGTAAGTAACATCTTTATCCATCTGTCATTTCTGATTTTCTGTATTCCTAAGCTGAGTCATTCAAAGTTTTTGAATTATCTTCATCTGATTGATGGGAATTCCAGTTTCCTCAGAAGACTCTCTAAGTGCGGCCTGCTCGATGTTTTCTCCCTCTTGGACTTTTCATTTGGGTGCCACCCATTCGATTTTTTTTGATAATGCAAGTCTCTTTATAAGCAAATATCTAGGCTCTAGATATTCATCCAAATAATAAATAACTCATCCTGCACTCTGTATAATTTCTCACATCGAACATATAAAAATTTAAAACTATTTCTCGTTTTGGATAATCGTCTTTATAACCTTAGCCAATCCTCTAGCAAAAATATTTTTGTCACTTGTTCCTCTCTCAATCTGATCCGCTACATCCAAATAAGCTGACTGAATTCATTCAACTGGACGATCAGGATTTCTATTTTTCCAATCAGAAACAACAGCTATTTGTTTAGCCAAGAAGCTGCCTTTTCAAGTGTCAGAATCTATATTGGATTCATATATTTCTTTTTTATCAGAAATTATATTTTTCTTTTCCCTTACCTCTTTTTTTAGAGAAGATAATTCCTCTTTCTCTCATTTCAAATCATTCTTTTCCTTTACCTCCTTTTTTAGAGAGGACAATTCTTCCTTTCACTTATCTAAATCTTTATTTTTCTCAATCTTATCTTTTTTTATTTCGTTTTTCAAAGATGACAATTTATCTTTTGCCGATTCAAGATTTGAATTTAGTCAGTTTTTATCTATTTTTTCTTTCCCTGCCATCGATTGAGGCTTAAATTATATATAAAAACTATATTGATAAATTTTCAAGGATCCTCCTCAAAACACCCAAATTTTTTTTGTAATCCACCCTTGTCGGTCCTATTATGCTTATCACACAATCATAGTCATCTATCGTAATTTTGGCATACAAGCATGATATCACTATATTTTTATCCTCTACGAAACTATAATAAATTTGATTCCTTTTGGTTATCTTACTATCGATAAACTTTACTACCCTTTTCTCCTCGATAAAGCGAATAATATCTCTAGTAGTATGGTATTCATCTAGCATATCATCCCTAAGTAGATTATTGATTCATAGATAATAGTATTCATCATTTTTTAGAAATCATACTACCACTCCATCTACCAAACTTCACATTGTCTCCACCAAATACTTTAGTCCATTTCTTACACTTTTTATTTCAATATTTTTATTCTCCTCCTCATGAGTTAGATAGTTTTCTATATACAAAGATAATCACTGAACCGTAGGGATTCTACCAGAACTATTATAAGGCTGATATACCATTCATGCTTTCTCCAAAACATTCAAATACTTCCTAAGTGTAGATGGAGCATATTCCACATCCTTCAATGAATGTAAAAATTTAGAGCCAACAGGTTCTCATTTACAGATATAATTATCTATAACTACATCCAATAATGCTAATAGCTTAGGATCATAATCCATAAAATTAATTTTTAGTAATTAATTATGTATCTACTTAACAATCGAAAACATTTATAAATATTCCAAAAGCAGAAACAAGAGTTTTTATTAGACAAAAAATAGACAGGCTTCTCACCTATCTATCATTTTTCATCTCTTTAGAATTTTATGCTAAGCAACTTTTTCTTTTCAAAATCATTCTATTTATAGACATTCTAGTCTGACTGGCATTACAAAATTCATCTACAGTCAGTATTAGATATCATTTTATTCATTGCATTATATTATTTAGATTATAATCATTCCTCGACAACATAGAAAGTTTGTCTTTACCCAATTCTTTGCTACCACAATTAGATAAATAATAATTTAAATCTGATTGTATATTATCCTCAAGAACTTCATTTTGTATTTCCAATTGCAAAATCTGATTTGAATTTTGCCCATCCAATCTAATTAAATAATCTTTAAAGTCTTCCATATTTTCATAAATATTTGCCAATTTATAATGGTTTACATATTTTAGGAAATCTCTAACCTCCTGCACAATATAACCAGCGATATCCAAACTACTTATTTCAGACATAATATCTTCGATTAAGAAATCCTTTTTTGTGTCCATCTATATTTAGAGAATAAAGTATAAAAAAATTATTGTCACATTGTATTTATTGTCACCTTATGCTTTTCTTTCAAATAGTTTAACAAATGAATATCATGAGTTATCAGAAGCACTGCATTACCAAGATTATTAGCTTCTATCAATAGATCTGCCACCTGTTGAGTATGTTCTCGATCAAGATTTCATGTTGGTTCATCTGCAATCAAAAGTTCAGGATCATGAATCAATGCTCTAGCTATACAAACCTTTTGTTTCTCTCCCGAACTAAGACATGATGTAGTATTATGAATTAGTTTATTTAGGTTTAATTTCTGGACAATAGCCTTAAATTTACTTTCTATAGTTTTCTCATCTATTCAATAAAGTCTCAAAGGATATTCTATATTCTCCTTCACAGATAGTGAGTCCAAAAGATTATAATCCTGGAATACTACTCAAAGTTTTCTTCTATATTGTTGGATTTCTCCATCATTATATTTGGATATATCATCTCATTTATAAAAAATAGTTGATTTTTCAGCTTTTAGTTGACCTATAATAAGCTTTACAAGGGTACTTTTTCATACACCTGATTTACCTACGACTACACAAAATTCATTTTTATCCAAAGAAAAATTAAATTTACTAAATATGACAGATGGAGACTGATTATATCACCAAGTCATATTCCTGACATCTATAAGTAAACCGTTGTTTTTAGATTCCATTTGTTGGAAGATATATAAATAATTACAATCTAATTATACACCAAGCAAATCTTCTTTGCAAAGAAAACAAACAAAACAAAGCCTAATAAGATTGACAAAAAAACATAATATGACAGGGATATTATAAATAAAATTAAATCTAATTGAAAAAGGAATTGAAAACCCTATAAAAACATCAGTTTATTTAATGTAATCATAAGTAATGATAGACGTAAAAAGGGCTTTAGAAGAGCTAAGAGCCGTAAATTCAGCAGAATCATTAGATATCCGATTCCAAAACTATCTATGAAAAAAATGAATCCTAAATGAAGAATTTAAAAACATGGTTTCATTAGATGCCGAAGCAAAAAAAGAAGCAGGTAAGATCTTATCTGAATCAAAAACTGCACTTACCCAAGCTTATACATCCAAAGAAAACAGCATTTCTACAGACATTATAAATCAGAAACTAAACCAAGATATAGTAGATATTTCACTTCCTGGAAACACAATCGAAGCCTGACATTTTTCATTGATTACTAAGGTTAGAAGAGATATCGAAGAAATTTATAAATCCATGTGATTTGTGATAGATTATGGTCACGAAATAGTAACTAAATTCGAAAATTTCGAATCAGTAAATATTCCCCTCACTCACCCAGCCACAGAATCTCACGATACCATATATTTGAATCAGAAAGATAAAATATGAGAAAATCTAATTCTTAGAACTCACAATTCAGCTCATCAGGTAGAAGATATCATCAAACATTGAGTGCCTTTGAAATTATGATCTCCATGAAGAGTTTATAGATTTGAAAATATGGATGCTTCTCACGATGTAATGTTCCAATATGCAGAATGAATAGTCATCGACAAAAACCTATCTATCGCCCAATTCAAAGATACCATGAAGAAATTGCTTTCAGCAATACTTGGTAAAGAAATCACAATCAGACTTAGACCAAGTTTTTTCCCATTCGTAGAGCCAGGATTTGAAATAGATGCCCAATGTCCTATCTGTGCTGGTAAATGATGTAGTCTATGTAAACAATCATGACGAATAGAACTTCTCGGAGCCGGTATGGTTCATCCGAATGTAATCAAAAATGCAAATTTAGATCCTGAAATCCGATCAGGTTTCGCTCGATGAATATGAGTTAGTAGACTAGCAGCGATCAAATATTCAATCAAAGATATTAGATATTTCACCAATGGTGATCTCAGGTTTTGTAGAAGCCTTTAAGCAAATCTCTTTAAATTTATAAAAAATAAACAAATGGAAAACATTGAAGTATCAGCAAAAATCGCAAAAAGATTTGAAAAATTGAAAAAGGAAATCACAAAAATTTATCCAGCTCAAGAATTGGACAATGACCAAATATTAGATGCTATGATAAATGGTTTTCTCGACTCTCTAGAATACATGAAAGCTCATCCCCAGGAAATGCATAAACATGATGAACATGAATGTTGTGGTAGTGGAAAATGTGAAGACGACGGCAACTGCAAATGCTGCTAGTAAACTAAAAGTTAATAACTAAAAATTAATAGTTTCACGACTATTGGTTTTTTTATATAAATATTTTTTGCTGGAAAGATTACTTTGATAGCAAGACATGTCAAAACCAAATGGCGGATGGTTTTGACTAGAACTTTTTGCTTACTTTTTGGGGCAATGCTAAAAAGTAAGTCCTAGCGAAACGTTTGGCAACACTACAAGTTCATCTTAGTAATGCACAATTTTAAAAGACGCCCAAATCGGACGTCTCTATATTTTAAACTTTTAGTTATTAAATTAATTTATCTCTGCTTCTTCAATAATTTTCCTCATCATTTCCACAGTTTGAATAGGATATTGCCCTACGGCAGTCTCTTCTGACAACATTAAGTAGTCTGCTCATTCTCTAACAGCATAAAAAACATCCGAAACCTCAGCTCTCGTAGGCGACGACGCACTTACCATGGACGCCATCATCTGTGTGGCAACAATTACCTTTGTATCTTTTATTTTGCAGGTTTTAACTATTTTCATCTGAGCCTCTGGTAAATCCTCCAACGGAATTTC
>JAYSML010000142.1:0-2415 GCA_043724745.1 bacterium | reverse complement strand
CAATCTATAAGTTCCTGATAAACATCTGTTATCTCCGACTCAGAAATAGATCCAATATTTGGATTGGAAATAATATATTTTTTTAGCTTCTCTATATTTTCTGACAGAATCATCAATTATATATCTTAAGTTTAAAATTAAAGGATTTTTGACTTTATAACTTTCTATTATATAACTTTAGATTATTTTTTTACATTCCCTTAAATACAACCCCAAAAGTCGCAAATAAAATATAGAAGTCTAAAAATAAATTCCAATTCTGAATATAATAAAGATCCAATTTTGCTTCTTCTTGAAAATCCAAATTATTTCTACCAAATACTTGTGCATATCAAGTTATCCCTGGATTGATACTCAGTAGCCTTTTCTGCCGAGATTCATAATTAGCCACTTCTTCTTCTAAATGAGGCCTGGGTCATATCAATGACATTGTTCACCAAAGAGAACAGAACAGTTGTGGTAGCTCATCCAAAGATGTTTTTCTTATAAATTTTCAAACTTTAGTAACTCTAGGATCATCTTTAATTTTGGCTAATAATCAATGTCTGACGTTTTGATCAGACTCAATTAAATCTTGATAAATTTTATCTGCATTTTTTCATCCATATCCCTCTCCTACACTTAGATGAGTATACATACTACGAAATTTCAAAAAAGTAAATAATTTTCAATATTTACCTATTCTTTTAGATTTATATATTACCGGTCATTTACTTTCAATTTTTATCAAAATAGCAACTATCAGCATAACAGGAGAAAGCACTATAATCAAAATTATAGATCCAAATAAATCAAAAAGTCTTTTGAATACCTGACTTCGACCATCCAGTTTAGAGTGTTTATATTCAAGAGCGATTATATTGTCTATATTCTCTGGCTGATAAACAACGTCTTCCAAAAAGAATCATTCGCTTATATGGTAAAACCTTGTATATTTACTATATCTAACCTTTTCAAAAATTTCCTGTAAAACTTTCTTAGAGAAACTTCAAACTGCTATTACAATAAAATAGTCTTCGACAGAGACTCAATTCATATCTGCCACATTTACATATTCAGTTTTAAAAGAAAATCAGTTTTTTATCTTATCTATTGCATCATAACTATCCAATGTACTACTACCAATTATTAGTATCTTATTTATAGAACTACTATGACTTTTTGATTCCAAAAGATTCCAAACCTGATCAAAAAAGAACAGCACAAAGAAACTAAAGCAAGATCATATAACAATTATAAACCTAGATATTCAACCAATAAAAATTAGTCACCAACCAAAATAAGCCAAAAAGGTAATGCTAATAAGCCAATATATCCATACCTTGGTAAAGGTTTGAAAATAATTTTGAATTGGTTTATTTAGTTCATACAAATTTTTTATTATTCCTATTCATACAAACATAAAAGCAGAAATTAATGCATATATCATTGTTTCTTCATAATTTATAACAGGTATTCTTAATTGTATTCAAGGTATAAGATCAGTACGCAAACGTAATTTATACATAAAATAAAATACACACATTATAAGAAAAGCATGGATTACAGGCCTCATCAAACGAAGATATATATTGTACTTTTTCATCTGGCTCAAATAATAAATTAAATTATATCCTGTATTTTCTTTACAATTGATTTAATCGTTTCTATACTATCACCTTCTCACTTAACCTTAAATCATGCAGCAGCCTCATGTCATCCTCATCCAAAATTAGCAGCTATTTTTTCACAATTCATAGATAAATCATTAGTTCTAACAGATCCTTTTATATATAAAGGAAAAACCTTAAATACTATTACTAGCCTTGGTCATACAATTTCTTGCATTATAAACTGAGCATATATAGCTTCCTCTTCATCTATTTTTTTTACTTCTAATTCCTCATGTGTAAAATATGTATACAAAACATCTCATTCATATTTCATTCTAGCAAGTAATGCTTGCATAAATTCGACTGCCTCGAAACGCTTACTACGAAACAATGTTTTTATCAATCCAGTCTTATCCGCTCAAAGTTCTAATAATTTAATAGAATTTGAAAATAATCTCCTACTCTGCTCCTGTCATCTATCGTAGCGAAATATACCAGAATCTGTAAGTAATCACATATATAAATATGTAGCAATCTGTGCATCATAATAAGTATTCCAAATATCTCAAGTAACCTCCAAAATCAGCTCGCAATTACTCATCACCTTTTCATCTTTATATACAATTGCATGTTTTGGAACGTCATTTCACATATGATGATCTATTACTATAATTTTATTATCATCAAAATATTTTTCATTCTCAGAAGTAATGGCATCTATACGTCTATATCCAGAGAAATCTAAAAATATCAAAACATCATAACTTCAATAATCAAAATCTGACTTTATTTTTTCTATCCCATCCAAAAACAAAAAAGTATT
>JAYSML010000141.1:0-2379 GCA_043724745.1 bacterium | reverse complement strand
CCAGCATGAAATCCTGATTTTGAGCTTTAGATATTAAATCTCTAATATGGAATTCTCCCTCGTAGATACTAATCTAATAGAAAAAAAATCTGATTTGGAAAGTATTTTGGATTGATATGAATATTTAGTTTTGTATTTCTATCCCAGAGACAATACTTCCTGATGTAGTTTGGAAGCCAAAGAATTTTCTGACTTAAGTCAGGATTTTTTTGATTTATGAGTAAATATTGTATGAGTTAGCAAGGACTCTGAAAAGTCTCATTGTAACTTTATAAGCAAAATCTGAATTAAATTTTGATTGATAGTAGATAGTGAACAGATACTGCACAATAAATTTGGCGTCATTTGAGAGAAAATAATGTATGGTAAGAAATATTTATGAACGGTTAGAAGTACCTTCTTATTAGATAACAAGCTAGAAATCATAAAAGAATGGAGAAACGTAAAAGTAAACTGACATGCAAATGATGTCTTAAACTTCATTAAATCATTGAAAAAGTAAAAAAAAAAGATATATAGTGTCGTGATATATTTTAAATTTTTATATACCCCTTATGACAAAGAAAAAAAATATTATGGAATTTATTGGAAAATTTATGGATAGATTTGCTAGATTCTCAAAGCATCAAAAAATGTTTGTGTCTTATTTGGTATTATTGTCTGCTTTTTTGATATTATTACCGATTATAAATATATCGCCAGTAAATAATTGATGATATAATGTTCGGCTTTTGGGATGAAACTTTTTCAAAACTATGATTATAATTTTAGTTTCTATGGTTGTCCTATTTGGATGGAATGTTAGTTTCAAGTTTAAAAACTTTATAATTAATTATTTTGGATTTAAAGAGAATGACGCTCTAGTAAATTTTGGTCTTTTGTGGATAGTCGCTACTTCTTTTATATCCATCTGAGATACTATAAACACAGTAAACGATATTACTCAAACCATTACAAAAACGTCTTCTTATTACTTTATACAGATTTTTATTTTAATCTGACTAGTTCTTACGGTAATATCTGTAATGAAACATGCTAAGGAAAGTGCTGGTAAAACTAAAATCGTAAATATAGTAAATGAAGATGCTATGAAAGACATTCAAAATAAAAGATCTCTGAAAGGACTATTTGAATGAGATGAAGCTTAATTTTTATTATTTAATATAATATAAAATGAGAATAGATATGGATAAGTGTATTAATTGCGGTACTTGTTATGGAGTGTATCCAAATTTGGTAAACGATGAACGTGAAATAATAAAAAAAGATATGACTGAAGAAGAAAAAAATGGACTTATATGAATATGTCCTGTGTGAGCTATAATTGATGAATAATATAAATAATTTTGGGATGAAATTTAAAATCTGGTTTTAACAACCAGATTTTTCTTTTAGAATTTTTAATTCTTGTAATCATTCTAATCTATCTCCGTTTGAAAATTCTCGTGTAGGTGTTCAATTAAGTTCTTGGCATTGTTCTGGAGTCACTCCACAATCAACGTAATTTATATATTTGAAATCATCACCGAATATTTTCTTTTGGGTAATACAATGAGAACATGTAGCAGTTCCATACATCTTTACTCATTTTTCTCATAAACATTTAGCTAACTCCCCTGCATTTACATCAGATTGAGTAGTTTTTTGACAACCAGTAAGTAATAGAAGAGACATTAATCAGATTATGATAAGAGATTTTTTCATTTTTTCTATATGTAATAAATAAATGTGATTTGATACTATATATAAGCAATTAAATTTCAACATTTGATTTTATATATGAAAATCTGTTTATAAACAATCTTGAAGATTATTTGCAAAAAAATCTGATTTTGGATATAATAGATTTAATTTAACTTATTTAATGAATAAATATGGCAGAACAGAATACAGATCCCAAATCACAATGACAATGACAGAGCGTTGTGGTTGATGAAAATGAAGAATCACAAGCTGCATTTGGTTGATCAGATGACTTTTTCGATGATCCCAATTTTTTAAGTAAGATTGGCCAATGAAATACAAGTCCTTCAGTGGAGACAAGTACAGATGACGTAAATTTATGAGATATAAGCCATATTTTTGATAATGAAACCATTACTAAAGACATACAATTGAACGAAGAGATCGACACAAAAACCAATGAAGAAACAGAAGAGAAGCCCGCAGAAAGTAATCTGGAAGTAAAACCTGAAACTATAGAAAACATAACTGAGCCAATAATAGAAACAACTACTGATGAAGTTGGGCCAATGGTTAAGCAAATTAATGATGAGATTATCGAGAATAACCCTGAAGTGGCTATTAAAAACTTGATAGAAAATGAAATAATTGAAGAAGATAATCAAAAAGCTGAAGAAGTTATTCCAGAAATTATTC
>JAYSML010000140.1:0-2331 GCA_043724745.1 bacterium | reverse complement strand
TCTTCGTCGTTCTTGTATATAATCATGACTAGGATCTAGAGTGATTGGAGCTCACTTAATTTTCACGGTTTCTTTTTTATAATCTGGATCTATGATTGTTTCTCATCAAGATAGAAGTTGCATTACTCTCATTGTGAATGACAATCTACCATCGTCTTCTCTATCAATTAATCATTTGAAATCATAATCAGCCTTGAATATATAATTAAGCATAATGATTCAGTTCATATCAAGATTTGTATTTTCTTTGAAGAAAAAATCTCATTCAGAATATTTGTTTTCTATAACATATTTTATCATTTCTTTATTTGCCAACATATCCGGTCATAGCTGAATCTTTTCTGGATTAAAGTCTAATAATTTTTTTAGATATTTCACTGAAATTGTCTCACCTGGTTTTAGATCTACTTTTGGAAGTTCAACTTTGTTTACGTATTCAGATTGGAAAACATTATACCGAGAAACCTGATTATTGAGTTTTTCTAGGTTTTCGATTAACTTATCATTTTGGATAAGCTTTTCAGTAATTCAACTTATTATAAGCTTCTTTTTTTCTTTGTCATAAGTCATTCATGATTCAAACTCTATCTTTGGATTTATTCAATCATTTAATGCATCCGAGATTACTTTTTTTATTCTTTGAAGCTCAATAGCCTCCTTATCAACTGATACAAATTCTTGGAACCCTGAAACCTTATTCAGATATTGTACAAATTCCTTACGGTGAGTAAAGAGCGTAGGAGAAATTGTATTTAGACTATTTTCCTTTCGGAATGTTATATCTCATGATTGGACAACATCTATATCACCAACTCAATTTGCTCCTCTATTTCGAATACTTTTTAATTCCTCAAGAGTTGTTCTATTATTGAATGCTATATTTCCATCTAATCATATATATATCGGACTTTTAGACTGCGCTGGAGCATTTTTTAATACTTTTTTGAATGCATTTATAAGATTCGCTGCTCATATAAGATCTAAATAATTTCTGAATTTTCGATCAATTCATTCTATTTTCTTGTTTACTACGTCTATCTTTATAGAATTACCATGACTTTCTAGTGTAGAGTTATTATTTGTAAGCTTTACATCCATATTTCTGTCAGTAAATCATTTAACAACCTCTTCTAAAGTCTGAGAAGAAATTTTTATTTGATCACTTAGATAGTTTACAATCTGTTGTTCTTGTAATTTAAATACTTCTGGGAAGTCAGTAAGTAATCATAACATAATTCAATCATCCATAACTTCTACTTGGTTTATACCTCATCATGTCTTGGACTCGTTAAAATAGATTTTTCCATCCTTAAGTTCAAATGGTTGAGATCAAGCTGCATAATGCCTATTTTCGAATTTATTTTTAAATCAATTAAATTTATGAGCATATAATATTGTGGAATAAATATCACCATTATTCTTCTTGTCTGTAAATTTTCTATCATCTGCTCAATCTCACAATCCTTTTATAGATGGTAAATCTAGATTTATTTTTGTGATTTGTCCTCATTTGGATTTTAATTCAACTTCGGAAGTTCAGCCTACTTTAGACAGTTCTGCATCTTCTTTATCTATTTTTATTTTCAATGATTTTCATTCTTCTAATTTATTTACTTTGTTTTTCAGTGCTTCTCGATTTAATTCTTTTTTGATTTCGAACTCTTCGTACAATACTCATTCTTCTATTAGATTTTTTAGGTCAGCATCCGTGATTTCTTTTCAACTACTTATCAAAGCCTCATATTTTTTACTTTTTTCTAAATCTTCGGTATTTAATATTAAGTTATTGGTTTTCCTAAAATCTTCTGCCTTTCAAATATTATTTCGATAAATCTTATTTATATCATCTATTGTTTTATCTCATAATTTTGGTTGGTTCTCTGGAGTGATTCACATCTGAACAAGTCATTTTTTGATTTCATTTTCTTTATCCTCTTTTCAGATTCTAGTTAAAATTTCTACTGCTTTCTCGTCGTTTTCTGCTTTTGCTTTTGCCAAAAGCACATCATAGTCTTTTATTCTAAAGTTTTCATCCAAAATAAGTCACAAATCTGAACATTTATTTTTTCATAATAATATTGTAGCATTTAGAGGTCTATATACTCTTTCCTTTGCTAATTCCGTTGCGTTTTCTTCTGACTTTCATCGATTTCATTTGAGATATTCTCGAGACATTCAGCCATTTACTGCTTTATCTATAAGTTCTATAGGTGATTTACCTGTTAGCATATTTGATCACAGAAAGACTCATCATGCGATAGCCAATCTTCACAAAAATCATGGTCACACCTTTTCTCATTTTTCATTTTTTGCTCAAGTGAAAAATCGTAG
>JAYSML010000139.1:0-4641 GCA_043724745.1 bacterium | reverse complement strand
AAAGGTAATATGAAAATTATAGAGCTCAATGGTATGGGTTCTTTGCCTACACATATTTATGATCCAAAACATAATATTCGAAATGCATATTCTACTATTTTCGAACATCGAGATATTGTGTATCGTATTAGTCAAATTAACTACAAAAAATGAATTCCATATACTCCATTGAAGGATGTATTGAAAATAGTTAAAACCTATGGTATTTAATACTTATTGTTTCATGAAGTTTAGTACATCGTCCAAAATCTCCCTATCATTGTTTACTTTAGGAACTTTGAATTGTCATCAGAGTTTATTTTTGGATTTCATCCAATTGTAGAAAGTTCACTGCTCTGCTGCATGTACAATCGGTTCTCATAAAACCTTGGTATCATGCCTTTCGTCAAAATAATATGAATTCATATTTCCAAGTTCTGTATCTAGTATTTGAGAGAAAATTTTTATATCCTTTGGGGCTTTGATAAATTCAATAACCCATTCGTGGGATCATCTACTACCGGAAGATGCATGTGAGATTTTGGGTCATACCGTGAATTCAGAAACAACGGTATTAGTTTTGTTGGTTGTTTCCAGCATAGCTTTTTCTATGTGTTTGAGTAATACACGTTCTCATATAATATCCAATAAATATTTAGTTCTTCATGTAATCTTGATTTTTCGTGGATCTAAATTTGTGAAAGTTACAGTATCTCATATAACATATCTTCGCAATCCAGAACAGGTTGTGATTAGCATTACATATTCTTGATTTATATTTACTTCTTCCAATGTGAGAACTTTGGGGTTTTGTTTTCCATATTCTTCGAGGGGAATAAACTCATAAAACGTACCATGATTGGTAAGCAGAAGCATATCGTCAGATAAATTTTGATCCTGAACTCAAAAAAATCATTCAGATGCGTTGTATATTTGGTAATATTTCATCTTTGGGTTTGGGATTAGTTCTTCAAATTGTGATTTATAAAGTTTGATAGGCAATCATCCTCGGAAAAATAATTCTAAGTTTGGTCGAACCTCCATTATATTTTTTTTGCCAGTATATTCCAATATTCTATAGAGTAAATTTAATACCCATCCAGGTTGACCATTTATGAAAGTTATATTCTGATTTACTGTATTTTTCACTATAGCATTTAATTTTTCTTCTCGATTTTCTATATAGGCGACATCATCTCAAGGTTCTTTGAGTAGTTTACCTACTCGTGGAGTGTTTTTTTGTAATATAGCAGAAATAAATCATACGTTCTCTTCTCAAGTATAGGGATTCTGAGAGAAGGTTCATCATACTACTAGTCATTTTCATTTTAGAAATTGGCTTCTAGGGTTGTTTTTGCAGAAAAATCTAAGAACTTCGGCTCATCATTTGAAATGGCATTTTTTCAATCATTCTTTGGTAACTGGAATATATTTCGACTCACTTCATGTAGTACCAGAAGAAGTAGCAAATCGATCAATTTTGCCAGGATATGTGATATCTTTTTCTCATTTTAGCATATAATGAATCCATGGCTCTAAGTCGCGATAATGAGCTATAGGAACTTGATTTTGAAAGTCTCTGATGGTATGGATATTATTGAATCAATATCTTTTACCAAAAACAGTATTCTGACATTTATCTATAAGTCAGAATAATATTTCTTCTTGATTGGCAAATGATATGGTTTGTAAATTTGCGTTTAGGATGAAGTATGTTTTCACAAGCTTATTTAAGACACGATTTGGCATCTACAGATTTTTTTACTAAAAACATTTCTGTAACAGGATATCAATCGATGGACTAAATTCAAGGATAAAAAAAATTATGAGTTGTTTTATTTATATGGTTAAAATTTGTAAAAATTAGAAAAATAATTATACTGATAGTGTTGTTTTAAACGATTTTTGTCTCTATGAGTATTGAAAAGTTATCGGAAAATCTAAAAGGAATTGATTTAAATATATCTAGCGATTATCTAAAGTCTATTTATAGTCAGGATATTTTTGATGCCGTAAAAGACGCGTGGAATGACAAATATATATGAAATGGTTTTGCTTATATGTATGCACCAAGTATAAGTTCTGAGGATTTTTTAGAAGAATTTGATTTCAAAAAGATAGATCATAAATATCCCGCCCTTGAATGAAAAACCATTACAGATATTGGTTCTGGATTTGGCTCTTTACCATTTGAACTTATATGATCAGGAGTAAAGCTTTCTCTGGTTGACCCTGTATTTGCCTCAAACAAAAAAGATAAATTGAAACTTTTGGATGAAAATATTTCGAATATTGAAAAAGATATATTTAAATGAAATGAATTAATTGATAATAGAAATACTGAAATTAATAATTTTTATAGCAATAAAGAATCTGATTTTTCTAATAAATGAAGATCTGTTTTTGCTTATGGTGTTTCTGAGGCAAATAAAAAACTTGAAATAATTGAGATGATAAAAACTATGAATAAGAAAAGAGAATTTATGAAAACTGATTTACAAAAATGGAAGCTATTGACGGACAATCCAATAGAAAATGTAGAATTACATTGAAGTATATGAGAGAATATAACAACCATTCCAGACAACTCACAAGACTATGTTTTTATTTCTTGCGTTTTAGATAAGGAATGTGTTCAAGCAGAATTGATATTGGCTGAGGCCTCAAGGATTCTTAAGCCTGAATGAAAAATATATATGATTCACGACCATCATAGAAACTTACTACGTTTTTTAAATAAGCATGATATTCCATATAAAGAAAAAAAATGACATTATATTTCTATCCTAAATAAAAGCATAAAAAAAGACTAAAGGAAAAAAACCAGCTAAATCAACCTGTCTTTTCTCTAAATTTAATACCTTTATTCTCTTTTCGATTTGTCGAGACGAGAGAGACTAGATCTATTTCTTTTTCGAATTTCTTGTTCAAAATGACTTCTGCCATTTTTACTAATTCCCAAAATTCTTCTGTAGATCTGGGCATAATAAAGGGTTGGTGTTGTAAATTTAAATGTATATAACCACAATCCAAAGCCAATAGACCAGTTTTTTTTATGGCCATTTTTAGTCCCATACAATTAGTGCCTTTTGTATTTAGCCTATGAAGGTAAATATCACAAGTATTCTCATCACTTAGATGTTCACAAACATATTCAGGATCTGCTAGAGAATATATTAGTAGATTGTATTTATTATGGCAACATTGACCACAGCCTTTGCATAAGCCCTCCCATTTTTCTTTTTCTAAATTCTTTTTCATAGTTATTTTATTTTGGTTTGGAGAGTCAGCATATGTATTTACTTGACAAATTCAATATTTATTTTTTCATAGCCTTTGATTTTAATTCTTTTGGCATTTTTTCTATGGCGTATCTAAGAGCCGTCCTTGGCATTACAGATTTGTTTTTCATTACGTACTCGAAAACTTCTTTTTCGTGTGATTGGCTTGCTGCTTTGAGCATTCGTCCGTATCATTTTTGGACTAAATCATCTGGATCCAAAAGAAGACCATCTGCAATTTGGAATATATCTGCTAGGAATTTTCATTTCCTAGCTGGGATAATAAGGCTAACCGCTGCTGCTCTCTTTACTCGTCTATTGTCAGATTTAGTTCGTTTTTTAAGTTCTGAAATGTAGTGAGGAAATTGCTGCAGGAATTCTCACATTGTATGATTGCAGAAAGTATCACATTTGGCTCGATTGTTTATGTATCTATCTATCCAAGATTTAAAAATCTGGAAATCCGATTCTTCGTATTGTTTCCTGAGAGCATAGGCTAGATCAGAGGCGATGAAAGCTTCTTCACAATAATCAGATTTAAATAATTCCTCGCAGAGTCGGAATATTTCTTTTTTGGATAAATCTTTGATTTCTTTCCAAATTTCTTTGGCTAGTTTTTGTAGCAATGCACTTTTTACTCCGTAAACTATAATTGGTTCTTTGAAAAAACGTTTAGAGCTTTCTCTGGTTTGTGGATCTGAAAATGATTTCAATTGCTTTCTGATAGTAGAAAGGATCTCAGATTTTTTCATTTTTATCTCTTTTTGTGGATAAAGAATAATACCAAACTAATGATAAATACCATAAGCAATACCGACATAAAATATATGTCGTAAACCATGAAGCAAGGCATGGAATTCTCTGAAATTTGTTGGCAAGTAGAGAAGTAATTTATGATTTTTCAAATAGAAAAAATTGAATTAAGTTCTAGAAAAAACACAATGACTGATAGAATAGATATTGCGATATAGATTGATCTTTTCATGTTTTGGACTGTATTTATAATTTTATTGAACTTCACATTTATATTTAGCACAGCTTACTTTTTTGATTTCCATACATTTGTATGTGCATTGTGATTCTTGGGCATTTCGGAAATTATCTATGATATTTGATACAAGTCATGAGAAGTTAGTATTTACTGCTATTTGGCAAGGCAATGGACACTTACCATATAGACCAACACAATCTGAATCTTTTTCACAATAGCCATATCTAGATATAAGGTCTGTAAGTTCAGCTTTGCTAGGATCTCAGATTTTTTCTAATGAGTATATGCTAAGTACTTGATAATAGTGATTACCAGCTGCAGCATCCAATCATTTGACTACTCAATTAAATCTGACATGATTTCATGGCAATAAGTCTTTTTGGATATCTA